>JADYZK010000080.1 GCA_020853175.1 Bacteroidales bacterium | reverse complement strand
GTAACAGGCAACAGACCGAGGTTTGAACCCACTTTGCTTCCCGGTAAAAAGGTGAAAGCTACATCGCCCGGTGCGATCCTAACAAAATGAACATCAAGCACATGTGTTGATTCAACAAAATTTACCGGATTACTTGGATTGTTCCAGTTGATGATCAAAGTGTTTCCATTGCCAGAGGCCGAAACATTTGACACTGCAATGCCTTCAACACCTTGAAGTTGCAATTGATTGCTGTTGAAATGGAGGATAAAACTGAAGGAATGCACTGCAAACAATCCCGCCCCTTGCATGGTAATTGGGATGGAAACGCTTTGGATACCTCGTGTGTTGTGGTTAGAGTTCATGCCTGATGGAGTTGCGGCAGGATTGGATAACGGGCCATATAGCATCTGCGCTTGCACAGGCTGAATGTAGAAAAAGAAAAGCAAAACTGAAAAAGCACAATAGCGGAACATAGCGATCATATAAATGCAATTAATGGCTGTAAAAACCATCACAAAAGTAGCTTTTTTTGTCTTTTTTTGTGGGTTTAACTAAATTTGGCTTTTTCATCATTAGAGATGTAAAGAAGTTGCTTAAACTTGCAGATAAAACAAACAAAATGATGATGCGATTGCTTATTGTTTGCTGCTTAATAATGGCTTTAGGCCGGCAAGGAATTTCACAAGGCCTTGAAGGTCAGATAACCAATCACCATGGAGTTGCCGTCCCTTATGCTTCCATTTTTGTGCCTGCCCTGCACAAAGGCACCACAGCCAATGAAAAAGGTTTTTATATCTTGCCGTTGGCAAAAGGGGATTATCAGGTTGTCTTCCAATATCTTGGATACAAAAGCTTAACTGTTCCTCTCCTACTTGATGAAAGTTTCCAGCAAGTGAATGTTGTGCTTCAGCCGCAGGAATATATGCTTCCTGAAGTTATTATTACCGCGAGTGGCGAAGATCCTGCCTATTATGTGATGCGAAAAGCCATCGGCATGAGCCAATATTACCGCAACCAGTTGTCATCCTACAGCGCCGGTGTCTATTTGAAAGGTAGCGGCAAGGCCATTAAAATCCCTTCGCTGCTCAAGGGTCAGCTTAAAAAAGAAGGCATAGAAGAAGGAAAATATTACGTCACCGAAACCATTTCGGATATCTTGTATGAAAAAGGAAAACCTTTGCAAACCAAAGTTCATTCGGTGAGAAGCAGTATGCCTGGCGGCGATTCGGGACCGATGCAGTTTTTTACATTGAGCTTATACAATGACAATGAAGGGATTATAACGCCATTGAGCAAGGAGGCCTTTGCGGTTTATCGCTTTCAATTGGTCGGTACCTTTTTAGAAGACAACCATACCATACACAAGATCAAGGTGATACCCAAGCGCAAGGGCAACGACCTGTATTCAGGAAGCATTTTCATTCGTGAGGGTTCATGGAGTCTTCATTCAGTGCAATTGTCGTTGAGCCAAAACCTTTTCGATGCCACGATCAACCAAGTCTATCAGGAAGTTTATCCCATGGTTTGGTTGCCGGTGAGCCACGACTATGACCTCAAAGTTTCGCTGATGGGAACCGTTTTTGCTCTTCGATACTTGGTGAGCTTAAGCAACTGCAAAATCACCTTAAACGACCAGCTCGACCACGCCTTTTATGCGGCGATGGCACAAGAAACGCAAGTTTCGGCTTTGCCGGAACAAGAAAAAGAAACCTCTTCTGTGGCCAATATAGTTCCAAAAACAGAAAAAAATCAGGAAAGGATTGCCGAATTGATTGAAAGTAACAACTTGAGCAATAAAGAGATGCGTGAGCTAAATCAGTTAATCCGCATGGAAGCCAAACAAAAAGATAAACGGCCTTCGCTCGAAATCAAAGCGCGAAACACCGAAATCGCAGATAGTGCCAAGGTAAGAACTCCTGATTATTGGAGACAAAACCGACCTGTTCCGCTGTCGGATGGCGAATACACCAGCTTTCCGGTGAACGAAAGAGATAAAAAAGCAACAGATACGACAAAGAACCGAAAGTTTATTAACAATCTGAACAATCTCCTGAGCGGAACCACCTATACTTTAAAACACAATTGGGAAATCAAACACAATGGTTTGATTGGACTTAACGCATTGGAATTTAATACTGTGGATGGTTTCACTTATTTGCAACAGCTCAAGATAAAGAAAACATTGCAGCCCGGTCATTCCGTTGCTTTGCTTGCAGATGGTGCTTACGCTTTTGCCAGAAAAAAGATGATGGGTGAGTTGGCCGTGGACTATGCTTTTGCCCCGCTGCAAAGAGGACTTTTCTCGATTCAAATTGGAAGCATGACGCGTGATTTTAATGCCGATGATGGTTTGGCGCCTTTCTTTAACAGCATCACCAGCTTGTTTTTCAAGCAAAATATCATCAAATTGTATCAAGAAGAATTTGTTGATGCAAAGCTTCAATACGATATTGTTAATGGGTTGGAAGTGAAGCTACAAGGACGTTTATCCAATCGTACAAAACTTCTCAATAACACCAATTATTTTATCACCAATCCCTTAGCTGTGGATTTTACGAGCAACCTTCCAACCGGCATTTTTGGTGATACTTCGTTGGTGGCTGATGCCAAAAACTTTACCGTGGGGGCCTCCATTTATTTTACGCCTTATCAATATTATCGGATTATAAACAACCGTAAACAATTGAGCCACAGCGCTTATCCTACTTTTGGATTGATGACCAAGATGGGCTTTAGTCGCGATCTTCCGCAAAACAATGCCTTCTATCAACTGTCTTTATCCATGAAGCAAGGCTTTCAAAGTCGGCTTTTGGGAAGCTTAGACTATTACGTTGAAATTGGAAGCTTTTATGGAGATAAAGTGCATCATTTTGCTGACTATAAACACTTTAGTACAGCCCCAACTTGGATCGGAGGAAATGCCACAAACAGTACTTTCAGAGCGTTGTTGCCTTATGAAAGAAGCACCACAGATGCGTATTTTCAAGCCCATCTACATTATGAACATGCCCGTATATTACTGAAACGTTTGCCTTTTCTTTCAGGAAGTTTGATCAGAGAATCACTTTTTGTCCAACATTTGATGGTCGAAAACAGAAAGCCTTGGACTGAAATCGGTTATGGAGTGAAACAATTGTTTTTCCTTTTCAATGTTGAAGTTTATACCGGTTTTGAAGCGGGAAAATACAAAACCGCCGGAATACGTTTAGAAATTCCTATAGGTCAGGCCACCATTAGGATGTAACTGAATTATTGTTTTTCGGCAAGTAGTTTTTCATAGGTGGCGATCTCGTCTCTTAGCCGCGCGGCTTCAATAAAGTCCAACTCCTTCACGGCATCTTGCATGGCTCTTTTGTTTTTTTGAATGGCTTTTGTGAGGGCTTCCTTCGACATATACGCCACCACCGGATCGGAGGCTAAAGTCGGTTCAGGAGCGTCAGGGTAGGCCCTGTGTCCCTCAGCTGCAACATCCATCAAAGCACTTTGCCCTAAAATAGCCGGCATAGATTTGCGAATGGTAGTAGGTGTAATGCCATGTTCGAGGTTGTAAGCCATTTGCTTTTCTCTTTTTCTAAGTGTCTCATCAATTGTCCGTTGCATTGAACCTGTGATGCGATCGGCATACATAATCACCTTACTTTCTGAATTTCGCGCAGCCCTTCCTGCTGTTTGTGTAAGTGAACGTTCGCTTCTCAAAAAACCCTCTTTGTCGGCATCGAGGATAGCCACCAAACTCACCTCCGGAAGGTCGAGGCCTTCGCGCAAAAGGTTGACACCCACCAGCACATCAAATTCACCCAATCGCAATCCACGCATGATTTCTACCCTTTCTAATGTGTCAACATCTGAATGGATATAACGGCTTTTCACATCAATGCGATGGAGGTATTTTGTAAGCTCTTCGGCCATTCTCTTGGTCAATGTGGTGACCAGAATTCTGTGACCGGTGGCGATTGTTTTTGAAATTTCATCCAAAAGATCATCAATTTGATTGCTCGACGGGCGGACTTCAATCAAAGGATCGAGCAAGCCTGTGGGTCGAATCAACTGTTCTACTACTACACCATCCGACTTTTGAAGCTCATAATCAGCTGGAGTAGCGCTGACATAGACCGTTTGACTGCTCAAGGCTTCAAATTCGTCAAACTTCAAAGGCCGATTGTCGAGGGCTGCCGGAAGCCGGAAGCCATATTCTACAAGGGTTTGCTTGCGCGACCGGTCGCCGCCGTACATGGCCCTGATTTGCGGAATAGTGACGTGGCTTTCATCAATGACGGTAATGTAATCATCAGGAAAATAATCCAACAAGCAGAAAGGTCGCGATCCGGGTGAACGACCATCAAAATAGAGCGAATAGTTTTCGATACCGCTGCAATAGCCCAGCTCACGCATCATTTCAATGTCGTAAGTAACCCTGTCTTCCAATCGTTTAGCCTCTTCGTGTTTACCAATTTCCCGAAAATAAGCCACCTGTTTGAACATGTCTTGCTGAATGTTTCCTAGGGCCGATTTCAAGGTGTCGGGCGAAGTAACAAAAATGTTGGCCGGAAAAAGAGTCACATTATCAAGGCTTTCAATGCGTTTGCCATTCAGTGGATCGAAGCTTTCGATATTTTCAATCTCATCACCCCAAAAGAAAAACCTAAAACCGATGTCAAGGTAAGCCGGAAAAACATCGAGCACATCGCCGCGAACCCGAAATTGTCCTCGGCCCGGCTCCACCACAGTGCGACTGTACAAAGCATTTACCAGTTGTTGCAAGAGAAAATTCCGTGAAATCACCTGGTTTTTTTGCAGAAAAATAGTGTTATTGGTAAAATCGTCAGGATTGCCAATTCCGTACAAACACGAAACCGATGACACCACAATAATATCCTTGCGTCCGGATAACAAAGAAGATGTAGTGCTAAGCCTGAGCTTTTCGATTTCATCGTTGATGGATAAATCCTTTTCAATATAGGTGTTGGTGACCGGAATAAAAGCTTCCGGCTGATAATAATCATAATAAGATACAAAATATTCTACGGCGTTATTCGGAAAAAACTGTTTGAATTCGCCATAAAGTTGTGCTGCAAGCGTCTTGTTATGACTCAATACCAGTGCAGGTCGGTTCACTTGCGTCAGCATATTCGCAATGGTAAACGTCTTTCCCGAGCCGGTAACTCCCAGCAGCGTTTGGTAGTCATCGCCACGGTTGAGCCCTTCAACAAGTTGTTTGATGGCATCAGGTTGGTCGCCGGTAGGACTAAAATCAGAAACAAGTTTGAGGTCCATACAAGCAGTGAGTTAGGGAGTTAAAGAGGAAGGAATAATACGAACCTGAACGGGATAGTGATCTGAAAATGGAAGTTGGATCACATTGGAGGAAGTGGCTTTGAGGTGCTTGGACAGAAAGAAATAATCAATACGAAGCCAAGGCAAATTGCCTGCATAAGTAG
>JADYZK010000079.1 GCA_020853175.1 Bacteroidales bacterium | reverse complement strand
TGGCTGTTGTGCATCTGCTGGTTACGAGCCAGCCCGGCATGGCTCTAAAAGTTTTCGACAGCAACATTTTCCAAACAAGTGTAAGCAGTAGTACCCCTGACGGTGATTTTTCGTTCACTGACTATGCACGCATTAAAGCCGTTGAAGGCATCGGTAAGTTTATTGCTTTTACTGGTTTCAGAAATGCTACGTCGGGTCACCTTATTATGATATTGGTAGGTTTGTTCTTCATTTTTCTGGCCATCAAATACGACTATGAGCCCTTGCTGCTCATTCCAATTGGAACAGGAGTAATCATTGGCAATATTCCCTTCTTCCAAGATGGCGGTGTTAACTTGCAGCTGGGCATCTATCAAGAAGGTAGCGTATTAAACTATCTATATTTTGGTGTAACAAAAGGTATTTATCCACCACTTATCTTTTTGGGTATTGGAGCCATGACAGACTTCTCGTCTTTGATCTCAAATCCTAGATTGATGTTGTTGGGTGCTGCTGCTCAAATTGGAATTTTTATAACCTTTTTGGGCGCACTTTATCTTGGCTTTAACCTTCCCGAAGCAGCTTCAATCGGCATTATTGGAGGTGCTGATGGTCCAACGGCTATCTTCCTCTCCTCCAAATTGGCCAGCGGAAACCCGGTGCATGGCTACGAAACCAAAAATTTAATTGGCCCTATTGCCATTGCCGCCTACTCCTATATGGCCTTGGTTCCGGTAATTCAGCCGCCCATCATGCGTTTGCTTACCACCAAAAAGGAAAAAGTAATCCGCATGAAACCTCCCCGTCAGGTGAGTAAACTCGAAAAAATTATGTTCCCCATCGTGGGTTTAATTTTAACCACTTTCATTTCTCCCGGAGCACTTCCACTTCTCGGTATGTTGTTTTTTGGCAATATTCTGAAAGAAAGCGGTGTTACAAAGCGTCTTGCCGATACTGCGAGAAACCCGATGATTGATATTGTAACCATTCTCTTGGGCTTAACAGTGGGCGCTTCAACGCAAGCCGACGTTTTTTTAACAAGTGAGTCTATCCTCATTTTTGTTTTGGGAGCTGTTTCATTTATGGTTGCAACAGCCGGTGGTGTTATGTTTGCCAAAATGATGAACTTATTTTTAAGCGATGGCAACAAAATCAATCCTTTCATTGGTGCTGCCGGTGTTTCTGCCGTGCCTGACAGTGCACGCGTTGCACACTTGGAAGGCCAGAAATACGATCCCTCAAACTACCTATTGATGCACGCCATGGCGCCCAATGTTGCCGGGGTAATTGGTTCGGCTGTTGCAGCAGGTATTTTGATGAGCTTTCTGATGTAGATTTTTTCTACATTTGACAACGTTAACGAAACGTATCAACATGCTGGTAATCGGAATCGCCGGGGGCTCAGGCTCAGGCAAAACTACTGTTGTGAAAAAAATCATCAGGGCGCTCCCAAATAGCTCTGTATCAATAATATCACAAGATTCTTATTATAAAGACAACGGCCATCTGAGTTCTGAAGACCGTAAAAAGATCAACTTTGATCATCCTGCCTCGATCGAATTTGATCTTTTGATTGAGCAAATTGACCAGCTTCGCATGGGTGAAGTGATACAAATGCCCATCTATTCGTATGTTTCTTGTGCCAGATCCAGCGACACTATTGCGGTTAAACCCACCAAAGTGGTCATTGTTGAAGGTATTTTGGTGCTTACCAATGCCGAATTGCGACAAAGAATGGACATTAAAATATATGTAGATGCCGATGGTGATGACCGTTTGATGCGCATCATTCAGCGCGATATTGAAGAAAGAGGACGTACCTTTATCGAAGTGTTGAAGCACTACGAAACCTTTGTGAAGCCCATGCACCTTCAGTTTATTGACCCCACAAAACGTTTTGCCGACATCATTATCCCGCAAGGCGGTGCCAACCAAGTGGCTATTGATATCGTTGCGTCGAGAATAAGAATGAACCTCAACAATTAAAATGTAATCCCATGAAACATCTAAATCTATCACCTGCATTGTTTTTTGTTTTTGTACTGATTGTGATGGGTTGCAGCAAAACAGAACAACCTACAACAACCGAAAATTGGTCATATTATGGTACCAAAGACGGCTTAGTTGACAACAACATCAACGATTTGGCCAAAGATATCGTGGGCAACATTTGGGTAGCAACCGAGTTTGGTGCCTCAAAATTTGATGGCACGGTTTGGACAAAATACAATACCCCACAAGGGTTGATTCATCACCAAGTGAACACCATAGCCATAGGTACCGATCAAAAAGTTTGGTTTGGAACGCCTTTCGGATTGTCGTCTTATTTTAACAACCAATGGCACTCATTCGATATCAATTCGGGCATGGGCTATAATTTTGTTTATGATATTGCTTTGGACAACGCCAACCATCCTTGGGTGGCAACAGGCCTCGGCGTGAGCTATTTCGATGGCAGCAATTGGAGTGTTTATGTTAAAAATCAAGGCGAAGCTTTGGTGCATAATATTGTACGTTCGGTTGTTGTGGACAATAGGAACGACAAATGGTTTGGAACCGAATACGGCATTTCGCGCTTTGATGGAACGAATTGGCAAACCTTTTTGGCCGAAAACAACCAAGCTGGTTTTGTTGTATCATTGTTTCACGATGAGGATGAACTTTGGATTGGATCGTTGGCTGGCGCAACGCAATATAAAAACAATCAATTTATTGATTATTCTATGGACAACGGCCTTGTGAACAGCCGAGTAGATGTGATTGCCAAAGACAAAGACGGAACCCTCTGGTTTGGAACACCCTTTGGTGCCAGCTCATTCGATGGAACAACATGGAAAACGTATTCCGAAAAAAATGGTTTACCCGATAAATGGGTGACCAGCATTATGGTTGATGACGACAACAACATTTGGTTTGGCACCAAAACCAGAGGAATTGCTGTTTTAGAACGCAAGAAAGCCCTTTAAAACTGAACATTTACCACAAATCAGTTGTTTTAAAGGTTTGCAAAAATTAAACTACAATGATTAAGAAGAAAATAAAATCACCCTGCCAGCTTATTTGTACCTACGACGCAGAGCATATTTGTGTAGGTTGTTATCGCTCAAGCGAAGAGGTAGCCAAGTGGGATTGTTACTCCGATGAAATGAAGCTTAAAGTACTTGAAAACACTGCTAAGCGACGCGCTGAAAAAGGCGGAGGAGACTATTACGGAACTTTCGGTTGAAAACAAAAAACGCGACAAGAAATTGTCGCGTTTTTTGTTGTGTCCTTAGGTGCAGACATTCTAAGCGTGCAACCCAACCATTTGATGGTATAAAAGGTTCTCTTTTAGGGTTTCATCCTCATCTTGTTTACTTTTCCATCCATTCAGGAAGTGCGTAGGCGTGTCCACGACCTGCATAAGGTGCGGTTACGAGAGCCTTTTTCCTGTCGGAAGTAAGTTTTACCAAGCATTGGTTCAATTTTACCCTTGTCTTTTCTTCGTCTTCATATTGTCCTTCTGCAATAGCTCTTGCAGTAATATCTTCTAAAATAAATCTGCTGATGACAGGTTCGCCGCGCTGGGTTACGCTATCCATAATCAATTGATCCCAGTAAGAATGGCCTTGTGGTTTGCGACCTTTTCTTCCCGGTGTTGTTGGTGTTGCGCTGACTTTTTTAACAGCTTTTTTCTT
>JADYZK010000078.1 GCA_020853175.1 Bacteroidales bacterium | reverse complement strand
TATCAGGCTTTTTGATGTTTTCAACAGTTTGAATATCAATTTTTTGGATTGTATCCACTTTTATGGGGGCTTCGACAATGATTGGGCTTGCTATCTTCTCATCAGCGATAGTGGGGCTTGCCAAGCTGTCGTTAACCTCAACGATGTTTATGAGAGGAGATTTTGGTGTTGGAACTTTCAGTGTATCAGTTTTAACCTCAATGGCAACAGGAATTTCCTTTTCCTTTGGCAAAACCACTTCATTTTCAACCGCAATTTTTTCTACTGTTTCTGCTTTTGCACTTGTAGTATCCAAAACGATGACTTCAACTGCCGCAATGGTATCCTGATGAATGGAGTCGGGAAGGATGACAACAGCTTGCAATTGAGGTGAAATTACCGAAAGGGTATCCGGCGCTTCTTCTGCAATAGCGTGAGGAGTGATTTCAGTATTCAATGCAACAGCTGTGTCATTTTGAATGGAAGGAATGACCAAAACCTGTGGCTGTGTTGTAGTGTCAACGGTGGGTTTTGAGGTCGTATCCAAAACAAATTCCACTTTCAGCTGCTTGCTTATGGAATCTTGGATAAAAGAAACAACTTTGCTTAAAGAATCTGTTTTAGATTGATAGTGCTTTCGTAAGCTAATTTCTGTATTCAGCTGAAGTTGAAGAGAATCTATCAGTTGATTTCTTTCCATTTCAGAATCAACCACTGGAACGATTATCGTTGATGCAACAGCCACATCTGCATGTTTTTCCTCAACATATACTGATTCGGGGATTAAATTCCGGTGGGTATAGATCACAGGTACCATAATCCTTTTATAGTTGTGGCCGAAATGATAAGAGAGGGTAATACCGGTTGTATTCACAATGTCTGTTGCGCCATCCTTCACATTGGAAATATCTTTTAGTTTTTTGGCCGATGATAGCTTATATTCAGCAAACAGGCCCACCGACCAACGGGAGCTGATGTTGAACATGAGCCCGGCTTCAAAAGGGATGTAAAAATTAGAAAAGGATGAATCCGTTGTTGGCGTGGCTAATTTGTGTGTTTCAAAACCAATTCCTGCTCCGATATAGGGCAAAACCCGGTTCAATTGCCAAGAGGAAGATATTCTTCGCGGATGCAACATGTACATGGCTTGAAAGGCATAAGTTGACAAATCTTTATTGTTCGGCATATTAAATTCATAAAACCTTGCCGTGTATCCGATGGCCGATAGGCGTCCCAATTCCAGGCGATACGTTAAACCGGCACTTAAAAAGCTATTGTTGTCATCAGAAATCAAAGTACTTTGATTGGAATTGTACTGGTACAATCCGTACTGAAACCTTAAACTATTATGATATGTCTGATGGTTTTGGGCTTGCGTTAGTGTTGCAAACATCATCAAAGCCAAAAGTATCCCTATGCGATTGAACCTGTTTTTCATTTCATCCTTTTCGTTAATTCATTAAAAATCAGCAATATATTGAAGATTTGATTTTGTTATTTTTCTTTTTGAGTTGAAAATTATTTTCTCATCGTATTTTTATCCACACCTATCCACATTTGAAACTCGAAGCTGAGTCCGATAAAAGGCGCAAAATAAATGGCTGTATTTTTGACGCCGACATTTTTCTCTTCCAATAAAGTGGTTCCGGCATGAATTTTAAGGTAATCAAATATCCGGTACCCAAAAGCGGCATAAATCGGCAATCCAATAATGGGACCGCTCACTTTTCTGCTGTCTGTGGGATTAAAATTGGTTAGAAATACACCCACAGAGGCTGAGGCGTTGTTCCAAAAACTATTGCTAAACGCTTTGTTTCCTAACGGAAAGCTCATCCCTGCGTAAGGCCCTGAAAAATACGAGAGCTCAGAAAATTTGCCGCTTTCATAAATTCCACCGTAACCAACGTTCAAACTCAGCAAGTTCGCTTTCTTTTCTGTAGGATATTCCATGATGACCACCTCATCACTCAAAACGAAGGCGTATTGATTCAAAATCATTGTAATTTCATTGTTCAATTGTTTTTCAATAGCAACCACCGCGCTTCCAAGGCCATTTCCCGAAGTATCGCTTGTGACCCTCACTTTGGTCAAATTCATTAGCATGTTTTCTATCACACCTGAGAAAGTGGTCTTGCTCCCGATGGTGTTTTTCTCAAAATTGACAAGCCCATCGCTGAGCACAAGATTCAATGATTTGAAAATGTCCGAAGGACTGGCAAAAAAATTGAACCTTTCTTCCTTTACAGTGATGTTGGTATTCAGCACCGATGTGGCGGTTGTTTCAATCATTTGGTGCAATTGAAGCAGTTCGCCTTCTGTTATTTTTTGGTAAAATAAAAAGCGGTAGTTATAATTTTTGTTGGCTCTCAGTTTATAATGATTACTCAAGAGCGCGACAGAGCTCACTTCTTGTCCTTTCCGAATCCATTTACTTTCATAGATAGGTCGGTTTTTGTCGAAGCTCACGTTTGAGATTTGCATGCGCACCATTTCAACCTCACGTGCCACATCGGCAGTGAAAAAAAATGATTGCTCGGCAGGTAAGTCCCTGCCATTGTCAAACTGCAATTTTTTTACATTGAGCTGAACGCTTTGCATTTGCGACATGAGCATGGTGCTCGCCAAAAGCATTACAAACACTAAAATTGTTTTTTTCATGGTTAGATTTTATTTTTTATTTAACTAATACGCTGCATAAATGACTCCTCTTTTGCTTTCAATGAGCAAGAGTGCTGGAGCAAACAAAAATTAAGCGATAGCTTAAAACTTCAATTGCAGTTTCAAGTGGGCGTTTTTCAACAACTCGCAGGTAATCATCTATTTTTTATTCAAATTAACTTTGGCTGCATCCCACAAATATAAGCAAAAATTCCGGATTTTCCAAGTAAAATGTTGATTATCTTTTATTTAGAACTGAACATATATAAAAAACCCAATGAAATCAAGGTTAATTTTATCATTTAATCACTTTTCACAGCGCACCAAAATGGGGCTATGGAGTTGAAAGAAGAAACTTTATCACCTTTATCCAAAAAGTAACTCAGCGATTCACCGCGGTGCTTTAGCCAAGAGACGAATCTTGAAGCGTAGAATTACTGCCCTTAAAAAGCCAAATAGAGAAACGTCACCAGTACCAAAACCACCAATGAGGGCAATAGATTGAGGATACGCAATTGGGTTATCTTCAGTAGGTTCAATCCTAAACCCACCAAGATGACGCCTCCGGTTGCCGAAATTCCGGTAATCATCAGCTCAGGCATAAAACTCCCAAACTGGGCTGCAAGCACTGTCAAACCGGCTTGATAAAGAAAGAGAGGTACCACTGAAAACAACACCCCGATGCCCATACCCGAAGCAAGGGCAATGCTGCTGATGCCATCCATGAGCGACTTGATGTAAAACAGCTCCGGTTTTCCACCCAAACCTTCTTCAATAGCACCTAAAACAGTCATCGAGCCCATGCAGAAAAGCAAAAAAGAGGTGAGCAAGCCTTCGTTGAACCTTCCGCTACCGATGCCAAAATACTTTCCAAGACGATCGGCCAACTGATCGAAGAAGCGATCCATACGCAGGGCTTCACCTATAATGGCACCGATGATGAGACTGAGGATGACCAATATCCACACCTCCGCTTTCAAGGCCATCGAGATGCCCAACACGATGGTAAACAATCCAATGGCTTGAAAAAGAATGTCGGTGTAGCGCTGGGGCAAGCGGGCATGAAACAGCAAACCGATCAGGCTGCCAATGATGACTGCTGCCGCATTGATGAGGGTTCCGGTGATCATAGGGCTGCGGGTGGAGTGGGTGAGGAGCTTTTTTTGCGGGCCAATTGGTTTTCTAAAGCCGTTTCCAAAAAGTGGGTTTGAATACCAAAATCGGCTTTGAGTCGGTTGATTTTTTCATCAATGAGTTCCGCCTGAATGGCTTTGTTGGTTTTAAATCCGGAGAGTAAAATGTTTTTGGGGGTATGGTCGGCCTCTATGAACTCTTGGATATGTGTTTGGTAACCGTTTCTTTCCATGATGAGCGCCCGTAGGGTATCGGTGAGCATTTCGGCTTGTCGCTCGATAAAGATACCGTATTGCAACACCGGAAATTCTTTGGCGCCGGCCTGCATTTCGCGTCTGATTTGTTTGTGGCAGCAGGGCGCGCAAACAATCAGCTTGGCATCGGCAACTATTCCGGCAGCAATGGCATCGTCGGTGGCTGTGTCGCAGGCGTGAAGGGCAATCAGGATGTCGGTGGCAGGCATGTCAAAATGATGGATGCTGCCTTCAACAAAACTCAAGCCGTTGAGGCCTGAT
>JADYZK010000077.1 GCA_020853175.1 Bacteroidales bacterium | reverse complement strand
TCAACCCTGTTCATCAAAACAGAAGCATGAGGAATGAAACGATTCAGCACCAATCCCGAAACAAAGGCTCCAATAATAGGTTCAACACCTGCTATTTCGGCCAAAAAAGCGGCAAAAAATACCACAGCTAGCACATAGATATAATGTGAATATTTCTCGCTTTCCATTTTTTTAAAAAACCAAGCGGTAAGCTTTGGCACCAGCCAAAACATGATCAACGAAAAAATTGCAGACGAAATTAAAAGCTGAATCCAAAAACCGGAGGCAATGCTTCCTTTTTCAGCACTCATAATCACGGCCAGCATCAGCAATACCGCGGTATCTGTCAATATGGTGCCCCCAACAGTTATTGCAACAGCTTGATTTTTAGATACTCCCATGCGGCTCACAATAGGGTAAGCCACCAAGGTGTGTGTACTAAACATACCGGCAATCAACAAACTGGCGTAGAAATCGTATCCTAAGAGATTGTAGCTCACCGGAAAACCAATGGATAATGGCAGCAAAAAGGTGTAAAAACCAAACACCAAACTACGGTTGCGGTGCAGTCGAAATTCATTTAAATCGAGTTCCAAGCCGGCAATAAACATGATGTAAAGCAAGCCAATGGTAGAAAAAAGATTGATTGCCGAGTTGTTTTCGAGAATGTTAAGGCCGTAAGGACCAATCACTACGCCCGAAAGGATCAATCCCACGATTCCCGGAACGCGTAACATCCGCAGAATAATCGGCGACAAAAGAATGATGAATAAAATAACCGAAAACACCAACACTGGGTTTTGTAAGGGCAACTGAAATTCATGCACCAAGGTCTCGAACATGAGGGTGGGATTTGGTGGCAAAATTAGCACACAAATCAATACAACCGTGGGATTTAAAAAGGACCTTAAGTGATAGAAACACCATCAAACAAGATTGGTTTCAGAGTATAATAGAAGTGTAAAATCCAGGCTCCGAAAAGCTTTGATTTGACGATTGTTTGCTCGTGGAATTCTCGAAGTGTGATGCAAAAACCGGAGATTTTTCGCGTTAAAAGCAAAAACGCCTATAATCACAGCCGATTATAAGCGTTTTACTTTTTTAGAAGTACCCGGAGCCGGGATCGAACCGGCACGAGTGTAACCTCACTGGTTTTTGAGACCAGCGCGTCTACCAATTCCGCCATCCGGGCCTCTACTGTAGAAAAATCCTACAGGGCTGCAAAAATAATCTTTTTTAATGATTTCAAAGCCTTTCCATCAAAAAAAGTTCAAAGCCTGTTTTTGACCTTTTTTGGGTTTTCGAGGTAAAAAAAACACTAACTTGCAGCTGTTTTGTCGGGTTCGGTTATCGAATGTTAACACCCTCAATATCATGGATAAGAGCAATAGCGAAAAGGAATCTGTCCCATCAAAAATCAGTATCCGCATCGTGCCAAATGGTCCGGTGCTTGTTCAAGGTGGGGTAGAAATTATTGACCAATTTGGCAACAAAGAGGAAAAAACAAGCATGTTTGCGCTGTGTCGCTGTGGCGCATCACACCGTAAACCCTATTGCGACGGAACGCACAACTACAATGGTTTTTCTGACGAAGTAAAATAACACACAATGAACAAAGTAGTAAAAAACGCAAATGAGGCTATTGCCGGTATCAAAGACGATATGACGCTGATGCTGGGTGGCTTCGGATTGTCGGGTATCCCTGAAAACACTATCGCTGCCTTGGTAGCGAGCGGTGTAAAAGGATTGACCTGTATTTCTAACAATGCCGGAGTGGATAATTTCGGCTTAGGCTTGCTGTTGAAAAAACGGCAAATTAAAAAGATGATTTCGTCTTATGTGGGCGAAAACGCTGAGTTTGAACGGCAAATGCTTTCGGGAGAACTTGAGGTTGAACTCAATCCTCAAGGTACGTTGGCCGAAAGATGCAGGGCTGGCGGAGCAGGCATTCCGGCGTTTTATGTGCCCGCAGGCGTAGGTACCGAGGTAGCCATTGGCAAGGAAACAAGAGAATTTGGCGGAAAACCTGACTTGTTGGAACAAGCACTCGTAGCCGATTTCGCTATCGTCAAAGCTTGGAAAGGTGACACGCACGGCAATCTCATCTATCGTCACACGGCCAATAACTTCAATCAAGCGATGGCAATGGCCGGAAAAATAACCATCGCAGAGGTTGAAGAACTGGTGCCGGCTGGAACTTTAGATCCCAACCAAATTCACACCCCGGGGATTTTTGTGAAACGTATTTTTCAGGCCGAAAACCTTGAAAAACGTATTGAATTTGTAACCACCCGTCCAAAACTTTAATACACCCAACAATGGCACTCGATAAAAACGGAATTGCGAAACGTATCGCACAAGAACTTAACGATGGATTTTATGTCAATCTCGGTATTGGCATTCCCACACTGGTGGCCAATTATATCCCCGATGGTATGGAGGTGATCCTGCAATCAGAAAACGGATTGCTCGGCATCGGACCCTTCCCTTTTGAAGGCGAAGAAGACGCTGATCTTATCAACGCCGGAAAGCAGACCATTACTTACACCACCGGAGCGGCTTTTTTTGACTCAAGCACCAGCTTTGCCATGATCAGGGGCGGCCATGTGGATTTAACCGT
>JADYZK010000076.1 GCA_020853175.1 Bacteroidales bacterium | reverse complement strand
TTTTTGAATGGCAATTTTTAGTTTACTCATTATTATTTTTTTGTATCTGAGTAAACCTTAGGGATAAAAACAAAAAACCCGTCTGATTTACTCAGACGGGTTTTCGATTATTGTGTTTTAGTTACAGCACACCATAGATCACCTCGACTGAGCGATTAAATGATGATGATGATGTAACAGACTAAAATTCATGTTGTGCTTTTATTGAAGTGGCAAATATAGAGCAAGTTTTTGAATGAGCACTTTTTTATAAAAAATTTATTCCGCCAATTTCAAAGAAACGGTGCACTAAGCCGAAAAATACCGGTCATTTAATAATAACGATAAGATTTCACCTTAGCTATATGTCGAGCCAAACGCACCACTTGACTGGTGTAACCAAACTCGTTGTCGTACCAAAGATAGGCAATCACGGTGTGGCCATCGGCAGAAACTTGTGTTGCTGGGCTGTCAAAAATACACGGACAGCTGTCGCCAATTCCATCGGACGAAACAAATTCGGTGGAGTTGGAATACCTGATTTGCTCAATTAAAGTGCCACGCAAAGAGGCGTCGAGAAAGAGATCGTTCACCTGGTCAACATCCACTTTTTGGGCCAACTCGATGGTTAAAATCGCTAATGACATATTGGGAACGGGCACCCGCACCGCATTGGAGGTAAGTTTTCCTTTGAGTGAAGGGATAGCCTTTGATGCAGCAGATCCGGCGCCTGTTTCGGTAATCACCATATTGAGTGGAGCAGAACGACCACGACGCGTTTTTTTATGGTAGTTATCTAAAAGATTTTGATCGTTGGTATAGGCATGAATGGTTTCGATATGGCCTTTCACGATGCCATAATTTTTTTCTAAAATTTCAAGACCCGGAACAATGGCGTTGGTGGTGCACGAGGCTGCCGAAAAAATATTTTCGTCGTCAACGTTTATCTTGCTTTGGTTCACGCCATAAACGATGTTAGGAATATCGCCTTTACCCGGTGCTGTGAGTAAAACCTTAGAGGCTCCTTTCGATTGCAGATGGCGCGAGAGGTTTTCTCGATCGCGAAAAACACCGGTATTGTCAATAATCAATGCGTCTGTAATACCATAAGCGGTGTAGTCCACATCTTCGGGATTGTTGGCCGCTATAAACCGAATAATTTGTCCATTGACAATCATGGAAGAATTTTCAAGATCTTCGTTGGCAACACCTGGAAAGTGGCCATGAACAGAGTCTTTCCTAAACAACGAAACTCTTTTTTTAATATCTTCGGGCGTGTTGCTACGGGTAACGATAGCTCTTAGTCGCAAGTGACTGCCATTGCCTGCAAAAAGCACCAATTCTCGGGCCAGCAAACGGCCAATGCGTCCAAAACCATAAAGCACCACATCTTGTGTTCTTACACTACGCGGAGGGGCGTCAATAAAGGCTTTCAACTTATCGCGAACAAATGCATTCACTGATGAATAATTGTTTTTTTCATTGGACCATTCTGAATTTAACCGACCGATATCAATACGTGCCGGAGCAACATTTTCATCATAAATGGCCTTGGCTATCAACAATGAATCTTGCACCCTTACCGGATGTTTGAGAATGGTTTCGGCCCTGATGTGCTTGTTCAATATTTTACCCGAACCTCTATTGACCAACACCGACCGAAGTAAAATCAACTCAATTGATTTTTCGTACCAAAGCTTACTCACCAAATTGATCAGCTCTCCGGTGGCTTTCTCCATTTCAATCCACGACTTGATAGAATTGTTAAATTTCTCCATAAAAGGGTTGTTTTAATGATTTTCTGAGTGATTTCACAAAATTGTATTTTGATTTAACGCAAAGTTAAAAACTTTCCGCAATCGTTTTCGGAAGTTCAAAAAAAATAAGGAAGTACTCGTAAATACTTCCTTATTAGCTACTTAAAACAATATTTTACTGCCCAAGATACGCCTTTAGCAGTCGGTTTCGTGCCGTATTCTTCAATCGGCGTATGGCTTTTTCTTTAATTTGACGCACCCTTTCGCGGGTGAGGTCAAATTTTGCACCAATTTCCTCTAACGTATAGCCGTGGCTCATTCCGATGCCGTAATACATATTGATCACGTCCCTTTCTTTTTCGCTAAGCGATGCCAACGAGCGTTGAATTTCGCTGCCTAACGATTCGCGCATGAGCGGATCATCGGTTTCTTCAACATCTTCGGGAACATATTGATCCAAAAACATCACATCATCATCCACTTTTAAAGGGGCATCCATGCTGATGTATCGCGTGTTGATTTTTAGTGCTGTTTCAATTTTTGTTTCAGGAATATCCAGCGTTTCGGCAATTTCGCTCAATGAAGGCGCGCGTTCAAACTGCTGCTCCAAGCGCGATGTAGCTTTTTTGATCTTATTCAGCGATCCCACTTGGTTGAGTGGCAAACGAATGATACGCGATTGCTCGGCCAAAGCCTGAAGAATGCTTTGTCTGATCCACCAAACGGCATAAGAAATGAATTTAAATCCCCGCGTTTCATCAAATCGGCGGGCCGCTTTGATGAGGCCAAGATTCCCCTCATTGATCAGATCGGGAAGGCTTAAGCCTTGATTTTGATATTGTTTGGCCACAGAAACAACAAAACGTAAGTTGGCATTCACCAATCGTTCCAAAGCCTGTTGGTCGCCCGTTCTGATTTTTTGGGCAAGCTCTACCTCCTCATCCGCAGTGATCATGGATTCTTTACCAATGTCCTGCAGATACTTATCCAGCGAAGCAGTTTCCCTGTTCGTAATGGATTTGGTTATTTTAAGTTGCCTCATTTGTTCAAATATTTATGTAGATAATCTATTTAATTGACATTCCTTCTTTTCTGTTTTACTCCGCATCTGCACTTCGATAATCAAGTTCGATACGTTAAAAAAAAACCAGCTGCTTCACCGACCCCAAGAAAATGTCAAAAAAAAATGGCCAATAAAAAACGCAAGTTATTTAAAATTATTCTAAACTACTGTATAAATTCAAAACTTATTTTCATTCCGTTGGGATACATTCCCTGAATCCGCACTACACGGGAGTTTTTAACCGTTAAGGCACTTGCCAAATCAGTTTTGTTGTCCACTTTAACACCGTTGACTTGAAGGATAATAAAATCCTTTCCAATTCCTCCTCTACGCAAAACGCCATCTCGTACCTCTGTCACTTTCAATCCGTTAGAAATACTAAATGTTTTTTTGTCGGTGTCTTTAATGGCTTCAAAGGAAGCACCTAAGGTTTCGTTGTAAAAGGAGTCTTCACGCTTTTTTACGTCAGTAGTTCCATCTTGGTTACGTAATTCTACCTTTCGGCTGATGCGCTTTCCGTCTCTGAGCGATAATATCGTCACTTTGTCGCCGGGTCTATACTGTCCCACGGCTTCCAGCAACTGCGAAAGCGTGTTCACACTTTTGCCATCCACTTCAAGGATCACATCGCCCGATTTCATTCCTGCCGTTTCGGCACCGCCACGCTCAATCACACGAGCAATATACACGCCTTTGATCTCGCTTTCTCCTGATTCCTTGGCAAGGTTTTCATCCATTTCACGAATTTCGACACCGAGGTAAGCCCGCTGCGGCTCACCAAAACGCAGAATATCGTCAACAACTTTTTTGGCTATGTTACTCGGTATTGCAAAAGAATAGCCTTCATAAACGCCTGTGCGGGATGCAATAGCTGCATTAATTCCGATCAACTCACCGGTTGTGTTCACCAATGCACCTCCACTATTGCCGCGGTTGATAACAGCATCTGTTTGAATAAATGAATCAACGTTTGAACCATTTCCTAAGATGTTGATATTTCGGGCTTTAGCACTCACAATACCCGCCGTAACAGTGGAATTAAGGTTAAAAGGATTGCCGACAGCCAACACCCATTCTCCAATTTTCACTTCATCAGAATTGCCAAAAACCAAAAATGGGAGATCTTTGCTTTCAACTTTAATCAAAGCAATGTCGGTTGTTGGATCAGTACCAACAACTTGGGCTTTCATCTTGCGTCGGTCATTAAAGGTCACTTCAATGTTATCTGCGCCCTCAACCACGTGGTTGTTCGTCACTATATAACCATCATTTGAAAGCACCACACCTGAGCCAAAACCTACTAAACTGCGTGGGTTACCTTGATGTGGACCTCCATATAAATATTCGCGCAACGAACCAAAAAAATCATCGTAATTGTTGGAACGCTGCTTAATTTCAGTGCGAATATGCACCACAGCATTCACAGTAAGCTCGGCAGCTTCTACAAAATTTACATCTTGCGGAGCTGTGGCGTACTGGGCTTTATAAATACCTACGTTTTCGGGTTGTACCGTTAAACGTTCGGGTTGTGCTTCAGTAATACCAATTGCACTTCCGTTAGACCCTGAAACAATAAGGTAGATTGCCAAAACAATGAAACCACCTACCAATCCAAAAGCGAAATTTTTCAATCCATTTTTCATCGTTACATGATTTATTTAAAAGATAAACGTTTAATCAAGGTTTAAGTTTTATATGTGCTGTTAATTGTTGTTAATGATGAAACAGTCGTGACGTTGTTTCAATGAAATAAATCATAGCTTTGTATCAAAAAACGAACCGCTTTTAGCAAAAATCAGTCTGCTTAACGTTTATTAACAGCTTCATTTTCATATCAATGACACCACTCAGTTTCTCCTTTCATAAGTACCACGGTGCTGGAAATGATTTCATTATGATCAATCAGTTCAAGTCAAAAGTTATTTTGGATCGTCAAGCCATTGCTTTTTTATGCCATCGCCATTTGGGAATTGGAGCCGATGGCTTGATAATGATTGAACCAACGCCTTCATGCGCATTTAAGATGACGTATTTTAATTCAGATGGAAACGAAGGCAGTATGTGCGGCAATGGCGGTCGGGCGAGTTTGGCTTTTGCTTACAGCGAAGGGCTGATAGGCGATACGGCCACCTTTTTGGCCTTTGACGGAGAACACCAAGGATGGATTCATAAGGCTTTGGATGCAACATTCGATATTGAAATAACGATGCAAGATGTGCAACAAATTGACTTTGAACCCCAACGACTGATTGTAAACACCGGTTCGCCACATTTTGTGGCCATTGTCAACGATTTAGAGCATATTGATGTGGTTACAAAAGGACGCTCTATCCGCAATAGTGAAGCGTTTCGGGAGAAAGGTATCAATGTCAATTTTTTGGAAATAAAAGATGGAATAGCTCATTTGCGCACCTACGAAAGAGGCGTTGAAGACGAAACCCTTTCCTGTGGCACCGGAGTGACGGCGGCTGCCATTGCAGTTTCATTACTAACTGATAGTGAAGATATTACCGTTGAAACGCAAGGCGGAACTTTACATGTGAACTTAAAAAAATCAGACAAAGGGTTTACTTCCATTCGGTTGCGAGGCCCTGTGACTTCGGTATATAGCGGCAATATTTCCATTCATAAATTGACCAAATAAAACCAATAAAAAAAATCCGGATTGTATCTATCAGCAAAAGCAGTCCTGACAAAGCATTTTAAAACAAAAAAACGGTTTTTTTATGTATTTTAGCACCCAAGAAAGTGGCCATGTTTGCAAAAGATAATGAATTGTATTTAAGAGCTGTTGAGCCTACCGACAGCAAATTGCTCTATGAATGGGAAAACGACCTCAGTTTATGGCAGGTGAGCGAGCGTTTTGCTCCGCTTTCTCAATTTGAAATCGAGCAGTTTATTTTGAGCAATCAAGACATTTTTGTCAGCAAGCAACTTCGTTTAATGGTGGATATTCAAACCCCATCCCACTCTTTTTCCATTGGAACTGTTGACATTTATGACTTAGACCTTTACCACCGGCGGGCAGGCATTGGAATTTTTATTGATACCCCCTTTCGCAACAAAGGATACGCACGTCGTGCGATGATTATGACGCAGAATTATTGCTTCGAGATCCTCAATTTACATCAAGTATATGTTTTGATTGCAGCTGATAACCCAACCAGCTTGAAATTGTTTTCTTCATTAGAATATACTGAAACAGCCAAAAAAAAGGATTGGCTTAAAAAAGATGGTGGATTTGTAGATCAATATCAATTTCAGTTCATCCAACCGAAAAAACGCTAAAGCCAACATGAGTAAGTACCACAACAACTATGGCAATCCAAGCTTGAGAAGAAAAAGCAAAGCACGTAAAAGATTCATCTTTACTACCTTAGCCGTCTTGATTGTGTCGGTAGGGTTTTTAGCTTGGAAACTCAACACCTTGTTTTTCAAACCAAATGTTTGGACTTTTGATCAAAAAACAACCGAGCTTTTCATTCCGACCGGCACTGATTTTACAGCCTTAAAAGAAATCATTTTCA
>JADYZK010000075.1 GCA_020853175.1 Bacteroidales bacterium | reverse complement strand
TTGAACCATTCGTCTTGTACCTCGAAAGGATATTTCATAAACAATTCGATTTGATGGATACGCTTGCGCATCAGCCACGACATCACTGTGTTTATAATTGCCATATATTCATTGATTTAAGGTAAATGTTTATTACTTCGGTGCTTGCCGAACGAGAAAAATGCCAATAATGGCAAAGAGGATATTAGGAATCCAAGCTGCAATGGCCGGCGAAAGGTCGCCATAAGTAGCAAAAACAGTGGAAACCTGCATAAATAAAATATAAGAAAAGGTAATGGCAATTCCGGCACCCAAATGAACACCGATGCCGCCACGGACCTTTCGGCTCGAAAGGGCCACCCCAATAAAAGTGAGGATGAGGATAGCCGCCGGTGAAGCCAATCGTTTGTTCATCTCCACCTCATACAATATTACATTGTCGTTGCCTTTACTTTTTTCGCTGCTGATATGTTCTCTCAGCTCCCAAAAATTCATCACCTCGAAATCCTCTTTTATTTCATAAAGATCGGTGGTTTTCAAATTTATAATCGTGTCGAGCTTCGCGCCTTTAATCATATTTTCATTGGCTCCGTTGATACGCCGTTCCACATAGGTGTATATGCTCCAGAGGCTGTCGGCAGCATCACGTTCAATGCGGTCGCCTGACAGTTTATACACCAGTTCTTGGCCGTTGTATTGTTCCAACGTAAACCTGTAACCCACGTGCTGACTGCTATTGTAGCTTTCAACATACACAAAAACACCTTTATCAATTTGAAGATGGATATTGCGGTTTCGATCCTTATACAGGTTTTCCATATAGGTGTTTTTGAAAGCGCGCCTCACTTCGTTGGTTTTCGGAATGAGGAAATTACCCAGGTAAGCAGAAAAAAAAGCCAACATCAAAGAGGCCATTAAATAGGGTCGCAACATGCGCCAAAAGCTGATTCCACTGCTTAAAATGGCAATAATTTCGGTGTCACCCGCCATTTTTGAAGTGAAGAAAATAACAGAAATAAAGGTGAAAAGATAGATAAAAAGGTTGATGAAATGAGGAATAAAATTAAGGTAATAATCAAAAATGATGGCTTTTACTGGGGCGTTGTTTTTTAAAAAATCGTCAATATTTTCACTGATGTCGAAGATGATGACAATGATAATCAGCAAGGAGATGGCATAAAAAAATGTCCCTATAAATTTCTTAAAAATGTACCAATCAATCAGTTTCATATTTATAATCGTTGCATCAAACGGGGAACAATTTGATTTTTCCAAGATGCGAAATCACCGGCAAGGATATGTGTTCTGGCTTCTTTTACCAACCACAAATAAAACCCAAGATTATGAACGCTGGCCACCATGCTTCCGAGCATTTCTTTGGCCGCAAAAAGATGTCGCAAATACGCTTTGGTGTATTGGTGATCCACAAACTGCTGTCCTGAAGGGTCAATTGAACTAAAATCGCTTTTCCATTTTTCGTTTTTGATATTGATGATTCCCTCGCTGGTAAAAAGCATGCCATTTCGTCCGTTTCGGGTAGGCATAACGCAATCAAACATATCCACGCCAAGGGCGATGCTTTCAATAATGTTTGCGGGAGTGCCGACACCCATAAGATAACGTGGTTTATCATCAGGAAGTATGTTGCAAACCAATGCTGTAATTTCGTACATGATTTCTGCCGGTTCGCCTACCGACAAACCTCCAATGGCGTTGCCATCAGCATGATATGATGCGATTGTTTCGGCTGAAAGCTTACGTAAATCGTGATAAGTGCTTCCTTGAACAATGGGAAATAGGGCTTGGTTGTGGCCATAAAGAGGCGGCATTTCGTTAAAACGTTGAAAACACCGACCCAGCCATTGGTGTGTGATGGCTGTAGATTTAACTGCATAATCATAATCACATGGATATGGCGTACACTCATCGAAAGCCATTATGATGTCGGCACCAATTTCACGTTGAATGTCCATCACCCGTTCGGGAGTAAAATGGTGTCTGCTTCCATCAATATGCGACTGAAAAGTTACTCCTTCCTCGTTTAGCTTTCGCCGAGCACTCAATGAATAAACTTGATATCCACCGCTGTCGGTCAAAATGGGGCGATCCCAACCGTTGAAACGATGCAGCCCGCCAGCCTGATGCAAGATATCGAGCCCCGGCCTGAGATACAAATGATAGGTGTTTCCTAAAATAATCTGGGCCTCAATGTCGTCCTTTAGCTCACGAAAATGCACTGCCTTCACCGTGCCGGCAGTTCCAACCGGCATAAAAATAGGGGTTTGAATTGTGCCATGGTCTGTGACAATCACCCCTGCCCGAGCTGAACTTTTGGTATCTCTGCCTTCGATTTTAAAATCCATCCAATCAAAATTTGAGCAAAGATAAGGCAAATCCCAAAGATTGGATATTTTTGCAGTCTCAATAAAGCAGCCTGTGTTTATAGATTTTCATTTCAACTTACTTACAACCATTGTTTTAGGAGCGATAACATTATCTCTTTTGGTGCAATTGGTTTTTTACTGGGGACTGTTTTCGCGTTTGGCATTCCATAAAAAGATAGTCAAACCCGAAATGGAACAAAAATGGCCACCGGTTTCGGTTGTAATATCGGCACGGAATGCAGTGCTTGAACTTGAAAAGAACCTACCTTATATATTATATCAGGACTATCCTAATGATGAAGTTGTGGTGGTAAACGACTCCTCGGATGATGGCACCGAAGAGCTTCTGATTGATTTGGCAAGGCTCGAACCCAAGCTCAACGTGGTGCATATTAGGCAAAACCTCAACTTTTTTCAAGGAAAAAAATTCCCGCTAAGCTTAGGAATTAAATCGGCTAAAAATGAAATTCTTTTACTCACCGATGCCGACTGCCACCCCACCTCCAACCAAT
>JADYZK010000074.1 GCA_020853175.1 Bacteroidales bacterium | reverse complement strand
GCATTCACCAACATGGCGATACAGGCCTGTTTAATTTGATTGGGACTGCATGAAACTTCATCCATCTCGGCTTTGAAATGGGTATAAAAACTGATGTTTGAAATTTTCATGGGATGACGCATCAGGTCGGCGGTGCTGCTCAAAATATCATGCAAGTGACTTATTTCATGATCGGATTGGTCTTTGCGCGAAAAATCGAGCAGTCCTTTTACAATGTCGCCACATCTTTTGGTTTCTGTTTCAATAAATTTAAGGTGCTTCATCATGGTCAGGCGTTTTTCTTGCTCAATGGGTGCCGATTGCAACTGTTTTGAAACCAATTTTGCATACACTAAAATGCCCGAAAGGGGATTGTTCAACTCATGTGCTACCGAAGCGGAGAGTTTCCCCAATGATGCAATGCGTTCAATTTGAATGAGTTCGTTATGCACAGAGCTGAGTTCTTCCGATTTTCGCTGCACTTTGTATTCAAGCTGTTTCGACCAGTTTTGAAGCTCGGTGTTGGCTGCTTGCAGTTTGTCGAGCATTTGGTTGAAGGCTTCCGACACCATCCGCATATCGTCCATTTGGTAGGGGCTCGTGCGCAAACGGGTGCTTCCTTCGCCTTTTGACACCAATTTGCTGGCTTCAACCAAAGCGTTTAACGGGCGTTTGATGTTTCGCCTGGTGAAAAAAACCAGCGATAGGGCCAGCAGTAGGGTTGTAATAACAGCAAGCAAAAAATATTGATTGGAGGAGGCTTGAATGGAGTTGTCATAGGCTCCTAAAGGAAGCTTAATAATCAGTGAGCCAAGCAGTTTGTCGTCTTTTCCATGAGCGTGGCATTTGGCGGTATAACAACTGTTTTCGTTCAAGATGGGATTTCTGATGAGCAAATAACGTTCATCGTTATTGGTTTTATACATGCTGCACGCGCTTCCGGTATTCACAATGCGATAAGATTTTTGGTCGCCGGGAAACAAATTATTCAATGTTTCGTGGCAAAGCACACATTCCGGATTGTTGAAATGCGTAGCATCGGAGGCATACGAAGAGTAAACAAGGCTATCGAATTCGTTGTACAAATTCACTTCGTCAATCCCCGAAAGGGTGTTGATAATGTCGAGGGTGTTGTACAATTCTGTTTTGTCGTTCTGCATCATCGAATGATACAATGCGCCCTCCACAATTGAAGCAATATTGTTACCGTTTTGATGAATGATGGCATCGAGATATTGTTGGTTGACCGTTTGGAAAATGATGAAATAGGATCCCAATAAAAAAATGGAAAGGGTAGCAATAATCAGTACCACTCTGCTGTAAACCGATGCGTACAGGTGACGGAAATTTTTTGCCGCGCCTTTTTTCAGTTGATAATAAAAACTCTGTTTATGATCTGATTTCATGCTATTGTGCTTACATCATGCCACATACGACAATCGAAAAGGTTGTTTTTCAATTGTCGTATGGCATTAAAACGGTTTTTTAAATGGCTTTTAAATGTCATGTTAAAACGTTTTTAAACCCTTCGACAAGATAGCAAAAATAAGGGTAAAAAAACCTTTTGCCGAAAAAACCTTTTAAACGTTCACAAAAAGAACATCAAAGTCGGCCCAAACTTCCTTTGACAGGTCGGTGAGGCAATATTCGCGTAGTTCGCCACCATCTTGAAGGGTATGCGCCGCTAAGCTGGAATCGTGCTTTGGCATTGTTTCGGCAAGGAAATCTTTGAAACGTACAATTTCTTTCTCGGCCCAATGCGTAACTTTGTCGGCAAGAAAATAAGCTTGTGTTTCAACAATCCATGCCGTGGGTTCAATTTCCATAAGCCATCCTTTACCATAAGGATCGGTGAGCAGGTTTTCGGAATCAATTTCAGGATAATGAAGAATCTTGCCCGTAAGCGGCGACACGATGTTGATGGTTTTGTCGTTTTGCTTTAGCACCGCTATAATCTCTCCTTTTTGGGTCATGTCGCCGGCAGCTTTTAATGGAATGATCTGCACGTTGCCGGTTATTTTGACCAACAATCCGCTCAATCCAACCCTTGCTTTGCCCGACTTGAGAAGGTGCATCCAAGTGTGGCCGGGACTGTGATAAACCCCTTGCGGTAGCGCAAGTCGTTTAGCGTTTAAAACACCTGCCGCTTTTTGAAGTTGGTGACTTATACGTCTTTTTTTGTTGAGAATCATCCAAAAAGGAATCAACAAAGCGAAGAAAACAATGGTAAGAATATATTCGAATCCCTTGGTTTCAAACATATTATAATAATGAAACTCTTCCATAATGTATTTTTTTATTTGAGGATTTTTGATTTTTAATGTTGTTGTTAGGTTTTTTTAATGGCTGCCTCTGGCCCATTCCGGCGATGCACGAAGCACGGGCATCCGGCGAACAATCCATCTCAACACCCATAATTCGATAAAGATGATGGTTAAGGTGACGATGGCTTCTTGCCACGTGGGCACGTAGCGGACGGCTGCATCCCAGCGAAAGGCAATGATAGAAATGTTCATACGGTTGAGCATGATGCCCAAAAGGGTGATGACAGAAGCTATTTTGATCCAAGTTAGGCTGTGGTAACGGTAACTTAAAAAGAACATTAACATGGGAACAACCACAAAGCCAATCACTTCAACCAAATACCAACTGCCCATGGGGCTGGCGATATATTGCCAATTTTTTTGATGAATGAAAACCAACACCAGCAAACTAAAGTAAGCAAACATGCCCAGAGAGCAAATTTTTGCCAAGCCCAACATTATATTATCGTGTGAATGGTGGTCTGATTCGTCAAGCTGATCGGAAAATACTTTCCTGCTGATGGAACCTTCAAGAATAATCATTGAAATGCCTGCAAAAACACTGGAAACAACAAACAGAATGGGCATATAACTGTTATACCACAGCGGATGAATTTTGTCTTTGGCCATCAAAAAGAGTGCGCCAATACCCGATTGATGCAGCACCGAAAGGGTGATCCCGAAAATGACTGCTCCCATCGAAATGGCCGAAATGAAACGATGGAGCTTGCGGGCGTTCATCCATTCGGCAATGGCCGGAGAAAATTCAATGAGCAGTGCCAGCATATATAAAAGGAAATGCCATCCTACAAGGAACAACACCGAACTCACACCGTAATTGTTGCCAATGACCACATTGATAACGTTTAGGGGACGTCCCAAATCGAGCAACAAGGCTGCCGAGTAAAAGAGGTAGGCCAAAAAACCATTCAAAACAGTGATGCGAAGAATAGGCTTGTATTTTTTTAGGTTCAGGATGTTCACCATAAA
Source organism: Bacteroidales bacterium (assembly GCA_020853175.1). GTDB lineage: Bacteria > Bacteroidota > Bacteroidia > Bacteroidales > F082 > JALNZU01. The sequence continues at coordinate 2,820 of JADYZK010000074.1, read as the reverse complement.
CACCAAAATGTAGGCACCGCCTGCAAAAGCTACTCCGGTGACAACATCGAAACCAATCCATAGGCCCCAGGGCACATCTTGCGAGAGGTTGGTGACTGAACCGATACCGTTTTTGAAACGCAGAAAGATAATGACCAAACCTAACATCATAATGGGAAAGCTGATGATGTTAAAAGGACTGAAAATGGGCCCTTTGGGTTTCATTTCCGCCAGCAGAAAAGTAAAGAAATTGCCTTGTTTGGCTTTTGTTTCTATGGGTTGACTGAGGGTGTTCATATTTCTTCTTCGGTTTTTGCGTTCAACTTAGTGGCTTCGTAAATTCCCAACAAAACAGCAGGAAGCAGGATGTCAACGGGAGCAATGCTCGAGATGAAGCCTTTGGTGAGGCCCGGATAAGAGGTATGTTGAATTTTGGTGTTCAACCCCAATTCATCAAAAGGAACAGATGAAAGGTAAAGCCACGAAGTGCCGCCCGCCTCATGTTCGCCATAAATATGATCCACATATTGCTCGGGATTGTCATGGATGCGTTTGCGAGCTTCTTTGATCAAATCGCTGCGTTTTCCATAAAGGAGAGCTTCCTCGGGACAATTGTAAGCGCAAGCTGGAATTTCACCTTCATTAATTCGGTCAATGCACATATCGCATTTCACAATGCGAGGGTTGGTACTTTCGTATTCAAATTTTGGAATATCGAACGGACAAGAGATCATGCAATAGCGACAACCCATACATTTGTCTTCGCGCCAAATTACCGGACCGCCTTCTGTTTTGTGCATGGCTTGGGTGAGGCAGGCGGCATCGCAGGCAGGCTGGTTGCAGTGCATACATTGTATTTTTCGCGGAACTTCGCCTTTGCTGGTTTGGTAAAGATTTACCACAGTACGGTGTTTGTCGTCGGTTTTTCTAAATGGGGGGTTCTTTGGGAGGTCAAAATCGGTGAATCCGTGCGCTTCGGCGCAATCATATTCGCAACCATGGCAGGCAACACATTTTGTTCCGTCGTAAAGAACCCCGTAAAGCTCGTTCTCTGTTTGTAGCGATGCCTCGGCTGCCATGGGTTTGCCCACGGAGAGGGCTACTGCCGTAGCGCCCATCGCTTTAAAAAAACCTCTTCTGCTAATTGACATATATTTTTTGGTTTTGGTGATCTGTTTTCAAATCGTTTACCAGAATTATTGATTGGCTTTTAAAAATTGATTTTGAAAGTCTTCCCAAATTTCAGGAGCCATTTCAGTCATCAAGCCATCGTGCAAGGTGCCGCCATCTTGTAAAGTAACCCACGCTTGTTGAGGGGAATGGGCATTCATGGCGGTGGCAAGAAAGTCTTTAAAGCGATTGAATTCTGTTTTTAACCAACTACTGTATTGATCGTGCATCAACATGAAACCTACTTCACGTTGCCAGTTTAAGGGGTCAATTTTATACATCCAGTTGTCAACGGTGTTGTTGTTAAAACTCATGAACTGGTTGTTGACTTCAACAATTTTTCCGGCTATGGGTGAGGTGAATTTTATTTGTTTTCCTTCATGTGTAAGTGTGATAAGTTGTTCTCCTTTAACGAGATGCGTTCCAACTGCCAAAGTGTCAAAGCGGGTTGCATTACCAAAAATGTGACCAAGAAAATCATCTAATCCGATTTTAACTTTTCCGGTGTTTTCCATAAAAGCCCATAAATGGCCTTTGTCGTACATTAAGCCTTTTGGTGCTTTTAGGGTATCAAGGTCAAAGTTACTTATTGAAGGCTCGTCGGGTATTTCAACAAGGGGGCTGCGGTCTTTAAAAATCAAAAGCAATAAAGCTCCAAACACGACGAAACCTGCGGTGAAAACTAAAAGAATAATGATCCATGCATTTTTGTTTTCTTGGGGAATGGCTTCATGTTGAATGGGAGCAGGATCGAGTTTTTTAAGCTCTGCCATCAGTTCATGTGGGTTCAAAGCCACAAAGCCGTTGGCTGAAAGGGCTTGCTGGCCCGAGGAAAGCATCCAGCTCACGAGTTCTTTCTCTTCTGGATTTAATTCACTTTTGTTGCTGGCCATGATGACGTTTTGGGTGAGCATTTTTGGATATTTCCCTAACCAAAGCGCTCTGGCAAAAGTTTGTGGATTATCATAAAAGGCCTCAGGTGAATCAATTGTACCATTTTCATTTTTATCAAAAGGCAACAAGGCAATGCCCTGAACAAGCTGTTGGTTGGGTAGCAAAACCTCCGAAAGCATACAAACTCCAAACGTACTGATGTTGGCATTGACCTGTGTAAGAAAATGTTGATTGCTGATATTTAATGTGTTAACATCTAAAGTTAAATCTAAATAAGCTTGCATGATGTCAACCGTCAGCTGGCTGGAAAAAAGCACTTCTTTAGGTTGACTTTGAACCAAAGCAGCCAATTCTTGAAAAGTGATGCCTTTACTCTTCCACTGTTCGTAATCGGGTTGGTTGGTACTCATGACCACCACTGCGGCATCGCGACCTACAAGCAATTTTGTGGCCGATTTGGTGTTAAGTGCTTTGCTATCTGAGCTATACATGATCGCAAAAGGAGTGCTTTCGTTCATTTGGTCAATGGAAACGAATGCCAGATTTGAGCCTTCGTGCTGTGCTGCAAAAGCTTCGGTAAGCTTGGAGCTGAGGTGGTCTAAGTTTTGATTTGCAGGATGTGCTGCAAATGTTGATGAAAGCAGCAAACCGAGGACTGCAATCAATAATGCTGAGGTGCGAAGTGTTTTCATGGCAGAGTTTTTTATTATGTTCACTTTTTATGTTTCTTGCGTGATTGTCAAACCTTAGTCTAAAACCATGCCAAGAAGTTATAAG
>JADYZK010000073.1 GCA_020853175.1 Bacteroidales bacterium | reverse complement strand
TAAGTTGCTTTTGTTAAATCAATTTTGAAGCTTTCAACATTCTTACTTGTAATGAAAAGGATTCCTTCGCCTTCTGAAACATACTGAACACCTTGCCAATTGGGAGATGAACCCTTTGTTATATTATCACAAATCTCCCCCAACCTACACCACACCCAATTTTCAGGAATTTCAAATGGAATGTCGCTGGGTTTGATGGGTGGTAAGTTTTTTTCTTTTTTACCTGATTTTGCTTTCTCTGCTTTGATGCGTTTAAGCAATTCGCTGGCGGGTTCGTCATTGGGGTCTTGTGCCACCAATTTGCCCTGCACCGCTTCTTGTAAAATGGCTTGGTTTAGGTTGTCGAGTTGGGAGAGTTGGTCAGCAAAAAGTTTGTCGGCTTCCAATTCTTTGTGTACCAACTTCTTTTCAAGTTCAATGATTTCTCTTTGTTTCTCAATGCTTGGCACTGTTACCATTACATCAGCAATTCTATTCATTGGCAAACTCACATTTGCCATACCTTTCATTTGTGAAACCAATAATTCTTCTCTGTTCCAATGCAGATAAATATGCAGATACTTGGCTAAAACAAAGTTTTCATCTTTTGGAATAACGGCACAAAGAATATTTCCCAAAGCAAATTTTCCCTCACAATATTTTACACGTTTCATACTTGCGTGTCCGTGCCCTGTAGATGAAACCAAAGGAATGATTACCGCTTTTGTGTCAAACTGAAATTCATTGTGAGTTTTATCAGTTTCGCCTAATGCAATCATTCTATAAGGGCCTGGAATAGCTTTCATTATTCCTGTCTCACCTTTTGTAATGGTGCATATGTCGCCTAATCTATACTTCATCTATGCCAACGATTTTAATTCTTCCAAAATCTGGGAAATTTGCGACTGGTTACTTTCAATTTTATTGATGATTGCCTTTCTATCATAAACAACTTCTTCAACAACTTTATTTGGGTTCTTTATATCCAAATCATAGTTTCGGTCTATTATGGTTTGTATAGGCACTTTCCAAGCCACTTCGCTTTCTGTTCTATTTTTCCACCATTCTTTGATGGGTTCAAATTCCTCTAAGCGTATGGGTTTAGTTTTACTGTATGCTTTTTGTCCGTCAGGTAAAGTGTGTTCATAATACCAAATCTCTTTTGTTGGTTTCCCTTTTTCAAAGAAAATCAGGTTGGTGTTTACGGTGGCATACGGGGCAAATACCGATTGGGGCAATCTCACAATGGTATGCACATTGCAATCTTCCAAAAGTTTTTGCCTTACCCGTTGTTTTACGCCATCGCCTGTTAAACTGCCATCGGGCAATACAATGCCTGCCCGTCCGCCATCTTTTAGTAATTGGATAAACAGGATCAAAAACAAATCAGCACTTTCTTTGGTGCGGTAATTCAATGGAAAATTGGTTTCCATTCCATCGCCCACCACCCCCCCAAAAGGAGGATTGGCCACAATGATGTCCACACGATCTTTTTGTTTGATGGAGTTGTATTCACGGCTCAGCGAATCACCATTTTCAATTTGCGGCACTTCAATGTCGTGGGTAATCAGGTTTACCACACTCAGCATAAAAGGCAGGGGTTTAAGTTCACTGCCGGTAATGGTTTGCTGCAAAGTCTTGCGGTCGTCAATATTCTTTACCTGCTTTTTCAGGTGTTCAATGGCGCATACCAAAAAGCCGGCCGTGCCACAGGCAGGGTCCGTTATCTTTTCGCCCAGCTTGGGGTTTACCATGTCTACTATAAACTGCGTCACCGCTCTGGGCGTGTAAAATTCGCCTGTATCTTTTTTGGCAGCCAGTCCTTGCAAAATCTCCTCATATATCACGTTGAATACATGATGCTCTTTGCTGCTGTTAAAATCAATTTCGTTGAGCTTGTTGATGGCCTGGCGGAACGTGGTGCCACTTTTCATGTAGTTGTTGGTGCCATCAAAAATCTGTCGGATGGTAATGCCCAGTTTGTCATCGGCCGCCACTTTCAGGTTCTTCAGTTCGGGAAACAAGTGGTTGTTGACAAAGTTGATGAGTTCATCGCCCGTAATGCCTTCATCATCTTCTGCCCAGTTGCGCCATTGAAAGGTGGAGGGAATGGGGGATTTGTATTTGCGGTTGAGGATTTCTTTTTCCTTGTCTTTGTCGTCAAAGAGTTTCAGAAAAATCATCCAGCCCAATTGCTCAATCCGTTGTGCATCGCCGCTCAGGCCGGGGTCTTTCCGGAAGATGTCTCTGATTGATTTTATTGTGCCTGCTATGTTGCTCATATTGTTTCTTTAGTTTCCTTCAAAGGACTCAAACGACTCCAACGACGTGTTGCGAAAATGCCGTTACCTGTCGTTTTTGTCCTTTTTTCTTTGTTCAATTCTTGCTTTGGTCATCCTTTCACGAAGGCCGCCTTCTTTTATGAAGGCTACCTCAAGTGCTTTTATTTGGTTGTTCAGTAAATAGCTTACAACCTTTATTAAGCCAATTAATACATTGGCGCTAATCTCTAAACTCTCATGTTCTATTCCTTTTTTAAAAGTGTCATAAGTTGGGTTCGGTATTTTATTTAGTTCTCTAAGCCTGATTACATAGGGGTGCTCTTTGGGCCAGATCTGGAGTTTGTTTGTCCTAAGGAAATCCTCATAATCTATTTTCAACTCTTCTAATGAAGCCCTGGCAACATTGGTCAATTTAATTTCCATTTCTTTAGAAGTTCCGGATGCCATGCTGGCTTCTACAATATTTTGTTTACCGCTTCTTGCAGCCTGCACCATTTGGTCAATAGTCCGGTCATATTTCTTGAAAGCCCTTCCAGTAAAATGAATAGTGCCATCATAGATGATTTCCGACTTCTGATAAGTTATCAGATTTCGGTAACCAC
>JADYZK010000072.1 GCA_020853175.1 Bacteroidales bacterium | reverse complement strand
CTTACCGACCGACTACGTTTTTTTCTGAACCAATGGAAGCGCCTCCTACTTATCCTTTTGATGGCGTTTTTGGTTGTTTTGCCACAGTTTATTTTTTGGAAAATCAACACAGGAAGTTGGATTTACTATAGTTACGGCGATGAAGGATTTTTCTTCAACAACCCACAAATTGCACGTGGATTGTTCAGCTACCGCAAGGGCTGGCTGGTTTATACCCCCATCATGATCTTTGCACTTGTGGGTGTTTTTACGCTCCGAAAAAGGGTTTCGGCATTTTTTGTGCCGGTAATTGTTTTCGTTGTGCTGAACATTTACGTCATTTTTAGTTGGTGGGATTGGGCCTACGGAGGCAGCTTCGGAGCACGGCCTTTGATTGACTCTTACGGCTTAATGGCGATTGCATTGGCTTCACTTTTAGATGCTTTAATGAGTCGAAAGCGTGTTCTGGCCTTGGTTTTACAAGGGTTGTTGCTTTTGTTGGTGTTGCTTAATATTTTTCAAACGCTGCAATATAAAAATGATGTGATTCACTATGCTTTTATGACGAAAGAGGCATATTGGAAAGGCTTTGGTAAGCTCACCGTTGAGGAGGAATTGTTCGACGCATTTGAATCTATGGATTACGCGGCCCTTAAAAAAGGAACCTATCGAACGCTCCCAAACTTACGAACCACTATCGGCCCCGATGCCGTAAACGACTTTGAAAGTTTGAATGACGACAAGAAAAACTATTTGTCACCTGACCTCCATTACCGCTTTTCGAGTGAAAGGTGTCAATCCAATATTGAGGTACGCAACGGCAACTTTTCAGCATTGCTTTCGGGCGAAACAGCCTTTACCGGAGGGATTGAATTTTCGGTGAAACCTGGACAGAAATACCACATCAGCGTGTGGAAAAAACCTGTCAATGCTAATGCTGCGCTCGTTTTTGCTGGCCTTGACATCAACAAATTGTATTTCCCGAAAACAAAAACCGATTCCATTGATGCCCAAGGATGGGGAAGAATAAGCATGGAGGTGAAAGTTCCTGAGGATTTTGATTCAAAGTGCAAAGTATATCTGTGGAATAAAGATCAGGACACCGTATTTTTTGACGACTTTAGGATTCAAAAAAGGTAATTACATCGTTGATTCCCCTTCTTTTTAGAAGCTTTTTTTTTAAGCTTTTCCATTTAAGCTTTCCCTTCAGGTCTTTTGCTGAAATGGCCCTAAATTTTTATTTCTTGATCGCAACCAAAAAAACCTGCCGCATTTTGATTATTTTTAGAGCCTTGTTTTCAACAAAAAATAACATGATGGAAATTGAAACCAATTTACTTGTTGTTTGTTTTTTGTTCATCTCATGTGTTTTCAACTAAAAAACAAAAGGCATTGTACACACTAAAAACAAAAATTGACGTCAACTCGGAAGAATTCCAAAAAAACACCCAAAGCTTTCTTGCTCTGCTGAATGAGGTAAAATCCATTCAAGCCGAAACAACCAAAGGTGGCAGTGCTTCGGCCATCAGCAAGCACAAAGAAAGAGGTAAGCTGCTGGCACGCGAGCGCATCAATTTGCTGCTCGACCGCAACACACCTTTTCTTGAACTTTCGCCTTTGGCAGCTTATGGATTGTATGACAACGGTTTTCCTTCGGCTGGAATCGTCACCGGCATAGGGCTTATTCATGGTCGCGAAACCATCATCATCGCCAACGATGCCACCGTAAAAGGCGGAACCTATATGCAGTTTACCATCAAAAAGCATCTCCGCGCCCAGGAAATTGCCATGGAAAACAAACTGCCCTGCGTGTATATGGTGGATTCGGGAGGTGCTTTTCTTCCTGAACAGGACACCGTTTTTCCGGATCGGGAACATTTTGGTCGCTTTTTTTACAACCAAGCACGGATGTCAGCTGTGGGGATTCCCCAAATTGCAATGGTGATGGGATCATGCACCGCCGGCGGTGCTTACGTGCCGGCCATGAGCGATGAAACCATTATCGTGAAAAACCAAGGAACCATCTTCTTAGGTGGTCCGCCTTTGGTGAAAGCTGCTACAGGTGAGGAAGTTACGGCTGAAGAGCTGGGCGGAGCCGACGTGCATACTTCCATTTCGGGAGTAGCCGATCATTTTGCTGAAAATGAAATCCATGCCATTGCCATCTGCCGCAACATTTTTGAAACCCTCAAACCTGCTCAAAAACAAATCCTCGACTTGAGGCCACCCGAAGAGCCGCTTTATCCGGCCCACGAGTTGTATGGCCTGGCACCGGTTGATTTGCGCAAACTGGTTGACCCGCGCGAAATTATCATGCGGATGGTGGACGGCAGCCGCTTTCAGGAGTTTAAAGCGCGTTATGCCACCACGGTGGTAACAGGTTTCGCCTATATCATGGGCTTTCCGGTGGGCATAATCGCCAACTTTGGGGTGCTTTTCTCTGAGTCGGCACTCAAGGTCACCCATTTTATTGAACTGTGCACATCGCGCAACATCCCGCTTGTTTTTTTGCAAAATATCACCGGTTTTATGGTGGGCAAAGACTTTGAGCGCGGCGGAATTGCTAAAGATGGCGCTAAAATGGTTCATGCCGTTTCCAATGCCAACGTACCCAAGTTTACCGTTATTTTTGGAGGTTCTTTTGGTGCTGGCAATTATGGCATGGCCGGGAGAGCTTTCAGTCCGAGGTTGTTGTTCATGTGGCCCAATGCAAAAATTTCGGTCATGGGCGGCGAACAGGCAGCCAATGTGCTGGTGACCGTGAAACAAGATCAATATGCCGAAAAAGGTGAAAAAATGCCTGAAGAAGAGCGTTTGAAATTATATCAAACCATTCTTTCAAAATACGAAACCGAAGGTGCTGCCCTCTATTCCACCGCACGCCTTTGGGACGATGGCATCATTGATCCGGTAGATACACGAAAAATTCTCGCCATGGGCATCGCTTCTGCCACCAACCAGCCCTTCCCGCCTCAACAGTTTGGTGTTTTTAGAATGTAAATGATGGAAAACATGCAAACCCTACTTTATCATACCCAAGGAGTGGTAACCACCATCACCTTAAACCGTCCCGACAAGCACAATGCGCTCAATCCTGCGATGATTGCTGAGCTTACCCAGTGTTTTGAGGATGCAGCCCAAGATCAAAAAACACGAGTTATCGTTCTGAAAGGCAATGGAAAATCGTTTTGCGCCGGTGCCGATCTTCATTATATGAAAGAAATTGCTGCGTTTGGCTTGAAGGAGAACATAGCCGATGGCCTGAAACTCGCCACCCTTTTCGATACCATTTACAATTGTCCTAAACCTGTCATCGCTTGTGTTCATGGCTCGGTGATGGGCGGAGCCAACGGACTTACAGCCGCTTGCGACATAGTTTTGGCTGAGGAATCCACAGTTTTTGCTTTCAGCGAAGTGAAATTGGGTATCACACCGGCCACCATCGCTCCTTATGTCATCCGCCGTTGCGGCGAAGCAGCTGCCCGCCACCTCATGCTCACAGGACGTTATTTTAGCGCAAAGGAAGGTTTGCGACTTCATTTGGTGACCGCCACAGCCTCTGCATCCGATGAAAATTTCGTTAACCTTTGTGATGATTACGTGAACATGCTCAGCAACAACGCACCTGGGGCACTCGAAGCTTGCAAAAAGTTGATCAGCGACATCGCCCTTTCCAATGCCTCTACCACCTCTCTCATGAACTATACTGCCCAAAGCATTGCCGAAAAACGTGCTTCTGCCGAAGGCCAAGAAGGCATTCAAGCCTTTTTCGACAAAAGAAAACCCTCCTGGACCCTTAACCCTGAGCCCGATGATCAATAAAATACTTATCGCCAACCGCGGAGAAATTGCGGTACGCATCACCCG
>JADYZK010000071.1 GCA_020853175.1 Bacteroidales bacterium | reverse complement strand
TTCGTTACAAAAATAGCAGAATTTTTGTCGTAACAGGGAGAATGGAAGCCGTTTTACGGTTTTAGTGCAGAATTTCGATGGCTTTTTCGCGGTCTTTGATGAGTTGTTGCTGCAACAAGCTCAGGTTATCGAATTTCTGCTCATTTCGGATGCGATCAACAAAGCTGATGCAAATTTCATCGTCGTAAATTTCGTCATTGAAATCGAAAATATTCACTTCTACTGTAAGGTGTGTGGTGCCTGCCACCGTGGGACGGAAACCGATATTTCCCATGCCTTTGTAACGTATTCCTTTGTGCATGATGTAACAAGCATACACGCCACAAACCGAAATAAGTTTATAAATTTCGGCGAGCGCAATGTTGGCTGTTGGAAAACCAATGGTACGCCCCAATTCGTTGCCATGCACTACGGGGCCACAAACCGTGTAATCGTAGCCTAACAAACGATTGGCTTTTTTCACGTCGCCACTTTCCAAGGCTTTTCTAATTTTGGTTGAGCTCACTGCAATGTTTTCAACATCTTGGGCTGCAACCCTTTCCACTTTGAAATTGTATTTGGCACTCAGGTCATACAGCAGTTTGAAATCGCCCATGCGGTTTTTCCCGAAATGATGGTCATAACCGATGACCAATCGTGCCGGTTTTATTTTTTCAACAATATAGCTTTTGATGAATGTTTCGCTGCTGGTGCGTGAAAACTCACGGGTAAATTCTATAATAACGACATTATCAATACCTATCTTTTGAAGTATCTCCAGTTTTTTTTCTTGTGAATTGATAAAACGCAGGTTGCTGCTGTCAATGTTAAGCACCAATCGCGGATGAGGGTAGAAGGTAACAACAACGGTTTCTCCTCCAATTTCTTTGGCATCGGCAATCATTTTTTTAAAAATGGCCTGATGTCCAAGATGTACGCCGTCAAAAGTGCCAATTGTTACAATAGCATTTTTAACAGGTTTGAAATCATTGATGTTTTGAAAAATTTTCACAGTATGTTATAAATAATCGTTTTTGAGAAGCCATGTGGCAATTTGAACAGCGTTGGTTGCAGCCCCTTTGCGCAGGTTATCAGCCACCACCCATAAGTTCAATCCGTTGGCAATGCTGCTGTCGCGACGGATACGCCCAACAAAAACCTCATCCTTATTGTGCGCAAAAAGCGGCATCGGATAGAAATTTTCAGCCGGGTTATCTTGAACCACCAATCCAGGGGTGTTGTTCAATAATTCATGAATGTCATGGAGTTCAAAGGGATTGTTCAGCTCAACATTGATGGTCATGCTGTGTCCGCCTGTCACAGGAACGCGCACCACCGTGGAAGTGATAGCTATTTCCTGATCATTCAATATTTTACGCGATTCAAACACCAATTTTTCTTCTTCGGTGGTGTATCCATCGTTGTTGAAATCGCCTCCGTGAGGGATGAGGTTCAAATGAATTTGATGTGGATAAGCTTCTATTTCTGGCCTTTTGCCTTGTTGTTCGGCCTCGAGCTGATGCAGTCCTTTGATGCCGCTGCCCGTAACCGATTGGTAGGTTGAAATTACCAAGCGTTTGATGCCATAACGGCGATGCAAAGGAGCAATAGCAGCCACCATTTGAATGGTAGAGCAGTTGGGATTGGCAATAATTTTATCTGTTTTTTGAAGCGCGTTTCCATTCACTTCGGGCACCACCAGCGGTATAGCGGGGTCTTTGCGCCAAGCCGAGCTGTTGTCAATAACGGTGATTCCGGCTTTTGCAAAAAGAGGTGCGAGGGCAAGAGAAGCTTGTCCACCGGCCGAAAACAACGCGATAACAGGCTTCATGGCAATGGCTTGAGCGGCACTCACCACTTTAATTTCCTTTCCATGAAAGGTGACCACCTTGCCTATCGAACCTTCAGATGCAACAGGAATCAGTTCACTAACAGGAAATGGTTGTTCTTCCAAAACCCGTAACATCATTCGCCCTACTAAGCCCGTGGCACCAACAATTGCAATTTTCATCAGGTATGTTGCTTGTGCAATTTTTTTCTACATTTACATTTTCAATGCGGTTGCAAAAATATAAAATAATGAAGCGCTATATTTTACTTTTGTTTATTATTCCCCTTTGGGTGAATGCCCAACTCACTGATAGCTTTACCGACGGTGATTTTACCTCCAATCCCACCTGGACAGGAACTGCTGAAAAGTATATCGTTAATGATGCCAAACAGCTTCAGCTTGCGGCTGCCGAAGCCGGTAAAACATGGCTCAGCACGCCTTACGCTCTTTCGGGTAACAATACCGAATGGCGTTTTTGGATCAAACTTGCTTTTGCCCCTTCGGGAAGTAACTATTCTGAGGTTATTCTTTCCAGTGATAACGCCAATTTGGAGGGCAACCTCAACGGATATGTCATGCGTTTTGGCGAAGCCGGAAGCAACGATGCCATTGAGCTCTTTTTGAAACAAGGCAGTACCATGACGAGTGTGTGCCGAGGTAGCAACGCCTTGCTGGCCTCCTCTTTTGCTTTATTTGTGAAGGTGCTTCGCAAAGCCAATGGCGATTGGAGTATTTTTATTGATCCTACGGGTTCGGGCATTTACACTCTCGATGCCAGTGGCAACAACAACACCCTCGTTCCAGGGGGTTATTTTGGGTTTTCGGGAACTTTCACCGTAAGTAACAGCACCAAAATGTATTACGATGATGTGTTTGTGGGAGCCGAGGTGCTGGATACCAATCCGCCCGAAGTGCTGAGTGTGGTGGCTACCGACCTTTCAACTGTGGCGGTGACTTTCAATGAAGCCATCGAAACACAATCATTAACACAAACTGCCAACTATAGCATCAATCTCGACATTGGCAATCCTACCCAAGTGAACCAGGGTGCCACCGCCGCACAGGCCATTTTAAATCTTGCCAACCCGCTCGAAAACGGAAAACTTTATCAGCTGACCCTGAGTGGAATAAAAGATATTTCAGGAAATGTTATGCCTTCAACCACTAAAGCCT
>JADYZK010000070.1 GCA_020853175.1 Bacteroidales bacterium | reverse complement strand
GGTGCCGAAACAAAACTCAGTTACTTCAGCCGCCTCGATTTTTTAGGTGAAGGCGCACTTAACGAGGAGTCGGCACACAGCACCAGCGCCAGGGCAAAGCAAGACACTACTGTGCTGTTATTGAAACGTTCGTTTTTTGAACAAAATGGACCAACTGCGCTTAAAATTTTCTCCAATATTTCGCGGGTCATTTCTCGCCGTATGCGTCAAGCCAATGCACGCATGATCAGTTCTGCGGCTCAGTACGAATCCGGACGCACCCGCACTGAACACGATTTATTGGGTTATCGCGAAGTACCTTATGAATATTATTACGGTATCCAAACTTTGCGTGCCCTCGAAAATTTCAACATCTCGGGGGTTCAACTCAACTTTTTTCCTGTTTTTGGCGAATCGTTGGCCATGGTAAAGCTGGCAGCTGCTCAAGCCAATTATGATTTAGGTCTGCTGAGCAAACCTTTGGCCGATGCCATCATCCACGCTTGCCAAGAAATCATCAACGGAAAGTATGCCTTCCATTTTGTGGTAGATATGATTCAAGGAGGTGCAGGCACTTCCACCAATATGAATGCCAACGAGGTGATTGCCAATCGCGCACTCGAAATTTTAGGTTACGAACGTGGACAATATGAGCACTGCCACCCGAACAACCATGTGAATTTGTCGCAATCCACTAACGACGCTTACCCCACCGCCATCAAAATTGCCATAATCCGAAGCAACGAGAAGTTGGTTGCGGTGCTCAAAGAATTAATTGGCAGTTTTAGGGCAAAAGCTGTTGAGTTTGCTCACGTCATCAAAATGGGACGCACCCAGTTGCAAGATGCCGTGCCCATGACCCTTGGACAAGCATTTGAAGCCTATTCGGTGATGCTCGAAGAAGAAATTGCACGATTGAACCAAAACGTGGAGCTTTTCCTTGAAGTGAATATGGGCGGAACAGCCATTGGAACAGGTATCAACGCCGATCCACGCTACAGCGGAATAGTAATTGAACACTTAGGTAAAATTACCGGCAAGCCCATCGTTTTGGCAACAAATTTGGTTGAAGCTACACAGGATACCGGCGCTTTTATCATGTATTCATCGGCGGTTAAAAGATTGGCTGTCAAGTTATCTAAGATATCCAATGACTTACGTTTGCTTTCATCAGGTCCACGTGCCGGATTGAATGAAATCAACCTCCCTCCTATGCAGCCCGGCAGCACCATCATGCCCGGAAAAGTGAATCCGGTGATTCCCGAGGTGGTCAACCAAATTGCGTTTAAAGTAATTGGAAACGACCTCACGGTTACCCTTGCCGCAGAAGCCGGTCAACTCGAGCTCAACGTGATGGAACCGATCATCGTTTACAGCATTTTTGAATCTATCGAAATGCTAAAAAACGGAATGCACACCTTGAACCACCGCTGCATCAAAGGCATCACCGCCAATGAAGAACGTTGCCGCGAAATGGTTTACAATAGCATTGGTTTGGTTACGGCGCTCAATCCCATCATCGGCTATGAAGCTTCCAACAAGTTGGCCAAAGATGCGCTGGAAGGCAACCGCAGCGTTTATGATTTGGTGCTCGAACAAAATTTGATGTCGAAAGAAGCCTTAGATGAAGCCCTCGATCCCAAAAATATGATTGGCCCCAAACACATGCCCAAGCAAGGATAAAACATTCATTTTGGTGTTTTGAGAACACTAAAAAGGCTGTCTAAAACATTTGGACAGCCTTTTTTTTATTTCACCAATGAAAATGTAGAACTTTAATCAGCTATTTTGATGAAATCGTGAGCTGGATTAGACGAAGCAGTTTTTGGCCATTCGACTTAATTCATTGCAACCAATTCTTTCTCAAGCGCAATGGCCTTAGGAAATAAGATGTTGTTTTCTAAATGAATGTGATGGTGCAAATCTTCTTCAAATTCTTTGAGCAAAGCAAGGGTCACCCTGTAAGTATTGCAGGCATCTTCGGGAGGTGTGTAGTTATTGCTTAAACTATCAATCTTCCTAAAGCGTTCACCTTCAATGTTATGTTCTTCTTCCATGGCACGGATTGGATTTTCGATGGAACCAAAATGCGGCAGTTCCACTTTTGTGCCATTGCTCTTGGCCTCCACCATTTTATGCACGAAAGGAAACAACAGCAGTTCTTCCTTTTTCATGTGCTGCGCCAGAATACCGGCGGCGGCATGAAACAAAGCCGAAATTTCCAACAGCTCGGGGTGGCGATTGCCATGAACCTGGCAAATTTTATCGAGATAAGGTTTGATTTCTGTTGATTTTTGTTCCACATAACGGTGGTGCTTTTTTGTGATATAGTCGGCCAGCAAATCCAAAGGCCACGACCTAAAATCGGTAGTACCGCTGCTACCGGCCTGCGAAAGTTGGTCTAAATCATTTATAACTAATTTACTGTCAATGGCTTTCGCGTCACAAGCATCTTGAATGGTTCTGTTGCCTTGGCAACAAAAATCAATGCCATATTTTTTAAATACCGATGCGGCGCGATAGTCGTTTGCCACCAATGTGCCGATGATTTGATTTTCTTGTGTATTCATTTGTTAAAAAATTAAATTGTTAAAAGGGTTATATTTAAAGGGTTTTATACATTTTTACATCAATTCAATGTCTTTTATTACATTGTGATTTGATGTGCGAAGATATTTTCAAAGCGTTAGCGTCTTAAAAACGACAAACCGCTGTCAATGTCACGCGATAAGTCGTGCAATGAAGTTGTTTCAAGCATTTCTTTCAAATCATGTCTAATGAACTTAAATTTGTGGTGCAAGGGACAGGGTTGGTCTTCGCTGCAATTTTGAAATCCTAAACCACATTCTGTGAAAATGGCATCACCGTCAATGGCTGAAACAATCTCACACAGCATGAGCGTTTGCACCCTACTTTTTTCGATTGCAAAGCCACCGGCGGGCCCTTTAACCGAGTCAATAATGTGGCTTTTTGCAAGCTGTTGCAGCACTTTAGCGGTATATGCTTTTGGCGAATCAATGCCAATGGAAATGCTGCTTAAACTCACCCGAATGTCATGGTGCGAATTTGCAGCAATAAAAATGGCAGCCTTAATACCGTATTCACATGCTTTTGAAAACATCAAATTGTGTTTATAAAAGTCAAAAGTAAATAAAAAATCAATAATAGGACAATATTATCCTAATTAACCCTTGAGTTGCTATTTCACGAAAAACGAAAAATGAATACTGAGTGTTTGTTTGTACGGCGTTATGCGTTAGGCGTTTTTTGTTGAGGGTCAATTTTAATCAAAAAAACGAAACCGAAAACAAAAAGCCGCAAATGAAAAATCATTTACGGCTTTTAAACATTTTATAATCAATTACTTTACTGTAAACTTCTTGATGGCTTTCCCATGAATGGTTTCCACGAACAAGAGATAAATTCCCTGATTAAGGTTGGAAATGTTCAGTTGAACATGCGTGTCATTCACCGTTTGTTTCATCACCTCTTTGCCGGAAATATCGCTGATTT
>JADYZK010000069.1 GCA_020853175.1 Bacteroidales bacterium | reverse complement strand
TGGTGGCCACATCGGCGATATTTTTATCATCCAAATAAAAATGACGGGCTTCTTTTTTTAATCGCGTTCCATCGCAGACCGGGCAAGGAACATGGTTCATGAAACCGGTAGCCCAACGCCGGATTGCGGCGGAAGCATTTTCGTTGTTTTGATTGGAAATAAAATTTATAATTCCTTCAAAATTAAGTGTATATGAGGTAACAATTCCAAGATATTCTTTTTTTACCTCGAAGGATCGGCTCGAACCATATAGCAAAACATCAATGGCTTCTTCAGGAATTTCTTTGATAGGGGTACTCAAATTGAAGCCATATTTGATACCAATGGCTTCCATTTGATTAAAAATCCAGTTGTTTTTGTATTCACCTAAAGGTGCAAGTCCACCTTTTTTAATGCTCAAGGCAGGGTCGGGAATAATTTTATTCATATCAATCTCAGCAATCTGACCCAAGCCATTGCATTTGGTGCAAGCTCCATAAGGAGAGTTGAATGAGAAGGTGTTGGGTTCCGGTTCATCGTAAGAGATTCCGGTGGTGGGACACATCAGCATACGGCTAAAAAAGCGGTGACTTCCGTCGTCGGCATCCATGAGCTGCATCAATCCTTTGCCATGATTCATGGCCGTTTGCACCGATTGCGCCAACCGACGTTGATCGTTGTCAGACAAGTCAAGTCGGTCAATTACAATTTCAATATCGTGGGTTTTATACCTGTCGAGCTGCATGCCAAAGGTGATTTCTTTTATTTCGCCATCCACCCTTACTTTCACGAAGCCACCTTGTCGGATTTGTTCAAAAAGCTCGCGGTAATGGCCTTTGCGTGCTCTCACAATAGGCGCAAGAAGGATGATACGTTTGCCTTGGTAGTTTTTTTGTATTAACTCAACAATTTGCTCTTCAGAATATTTTACCATCACTTCGCCCGTTTCGTATGATCGGGCTTCGCCGGCACGGGCGTACAACAGGCGTAAAAAATCATAAATTTCGGTGATGGTGCCTACGGTAGATCGTGGATTTCTGTTTACTGATTTCTGCTCGATAGAAATGACTGGACTCAGGCCTGTGATTTTATCCACATCGGGCCGTTCCATATTTCCTATAAACTGCCGCGCATAAGCTGAAAACGACTCCATATAACGTCTTTGGCCTTCGGCATAAATGGTGTCGAAAGCAAGCGACGATTTTCCACTTCCGCTAAGGCCGGTAATTACAACCAGTTGGTTACGAGGTATTTTCAGATCAATATTTCGGAGGTTGTGCATACGCGCACCATAGATCTCTAAATATTTATCTTCTGAAAAGTTTTCTTCTTTCATTCGTTAGTAATCATGTTGACCGTGAGGGATGGGTAGTTTATTCAGAATTGGAGGCAGAACCGAAAGGACGATCGGTAAGGTTAAAAGGAGCCAAAGGCAACTTTATTACATAGGTTTCATTTCCAATTATTGGAAGCTTGTTAGAGCGCAGCCAAGGATTAAAAATTTTTAAAAGCTTGTAAGAAATACCTTCCTTTGCTGCAAAAGCCGCCAGATTGTCAATGCTTTTGGTAGCAACAAAAGTTTTATAGATAAAAGGTTCATACAGCTCGCCATCGAGGAAAAAACCATATTCTTCGGGTTGGGCATGAATGAGTTTCATTGCCAAAATACGATACACATAGCGTTCCGTTTCTTCGGCCATGAGCAAATCAAAATAGGAATTTGCATTTTGTTCGCTCAAGAAACCATCAATGCGTTTGGTGCCTGCGTTGTAGGCTGCGGCCACCAAAGCCCAGCTGTTGTATTTCGCAAACGCTTTGTTCAGGTAACTGCATGCTGCCTGAGTTGCTTTTTCAACATGGTACCTTTCGTCAATGTCGGCATTTAGTAGCAATCCATATTCTTTGGCAGTGGATTCCATAAATTGCCAAAAACCACTTGCACCGGCAGGTGATTTGATGTTGGACAGATTGCTTTCAATCATGCAGAGGTACTTAAAATCATCAGGAATACCATTGGCCTTCAAGATAGGTTCAATGACCGGAAACCAGCGATGGGCTCTTTTCAGATTCAACAAAGTGGAGCTGTGCCAATACATATTTACAAGCAGTTCTCGCTCAAGGAATTCCTTAATATAAAACATCTGCAATGGGACAGCTTCGCCTGCAAAGGTGAGGCTTTGAGGCAAAACAGGACTTACAATGCGATAGTCTTGTGGCCCTAAATTCCGGTCTTTGGCACTCAACTGTGCATCGCCAGCTTGGGCTTTGAGGTTGTTGCCCGATTCACATGAGAGCGAAAAGGTTGAAAACGCCAATAAAAACAGGATAATGGATAGGTTTTTCGCGTTGCGATGAAAAATAACCGACATGAAATAGGGAAAAATAAACAGGTTGAAAAAAGTTAGAAAGGACTTATAAAATCTTTGAACAATGGAGCTGTTTGGTCCTTTTCAGAAAGCAAGGGCTGCTCAATACCCCAGTCAATATTAAGGTCGGGATCATTCCAACGGATGCTTCCTTCGGAGTTTTTGTTATACACATTGGTACATTTATAAAAGAAAACCGTGCTGTCCTCAAGGGTCACAAAGCCGTGTGCGAAACCCGGCGGAACCCAATACATCCATTTATTGGATTC
>JADYZK010000068.1 GCA_020853175.1 Bacteroidales bacterium | reverse complement strand
GGAATACCTGCTTTAATGGAGGCTTGTCGCGCAATGCCTTGCTTTTGTCCCGCCATCAGCACATTGCCTACGATCACTTCGTCAATTTTGGCCGGATCAATGTTGATAGACTGAAGAATGTCTTTGATGACCACAGCGGCTATGTCGGCGGCTGAAAGGCTTGATAAACCACCACCGAATTTTCCAACGGCGGTGCGTTTTGCTGCTACAATAAATATTTTACCCATAATATGATTTTTTAAGGTATTGGTAAATCTTGAATTTTTATCCGTTGATTCTTTTATCTAATTCTTGTGCGATGTAAGAGGCCACATCATCAGCATACGAATTCATGCTGAAACCGGCATCGTAACCCAATTCTTTGGCCAACTCATGCGACAGACGCGGGCCGCCACATATAAGCAATACCTTATGCCTCAACCCTTCAGCCTCCAACATCTCTACCAACTCAATGAGGTTTTTGATGTGCACATCTTTTTGTGTTACCGTTTGTGAAACCAACAACACATCGGCCTTCAGTTCTATCGCTTTGGCAATAAAATCTTCATTCAACACCTGGCTTCCCATATTTAAGGCATCAAACATTTCATAGCGTTCCAAACCGTAGTGTCCGGCATAGCCCTTCATGTTCATGATAGCGTCAATGCCAACGGTATGCGCATCGGTTCCGGTGCTGGCACCAATCACAACTATTTGACGACCAATATTTTCTTTGATGAAGGCATCTGTATCTTCCATGCTCATTACCGAGGATTCTACTTTTGGCACTGAAATAGTGGTGTAATCAACAGTGTGGGTACAACTTCCATAACAGTTAAAGAAAGTAAAACCGGAAGTAAGTTCTTTGTAATACACCACTTGCGGATTGACGAAACCCATTTTTTTCATCAGCAACTTGGCTGCTTCTATGGCTTCATCGTTGCAAGCCACCGGCAGGGTAAAGCTGAGTTGTGTTTTACCATCGTTCATGGTATCGCCATAAGGCTTGATGTTGGTCAAATCCAAGGTTTGATCTACTTCGTTTTTTTCCATTGAATAATTTCCGCCGCTCATAATGTGGTTTCTCCTTTCATAATTCCGATAAATGGATTGCTATATTCTTTGGTTTTTTGCACAACGCCGGCAAGCCCTTTGCCTCCGGTCTTGGAACGTTTTACATCGCCAAAAATACCTTTTTCCAAGGCTGAGAAAAGGCCTTCTTGTTCAATGCGCTCCAGCAGTTCAATGGCTTCTTGCAGCACTTGTTGCGCCCTACGGCGGATGATTCCATCTTGTTTAAACTCCACTTCATCGCCAATATTTTTCATGTTATTGAAGATGTAGCGTGCATTTTCGATAGCGACAAACCTGTCGCTCATAAAAGGCGTATGCACCGCTTCGGTCATCATGCCAAGCAGTTGAATGCCTTGACCGGTCCAAATTGAAATTTCATTAAAAAGAGCATTTTGAATTTGACCTCTGAAGATATTTCCTGTCATAAATTTTGTTGGCGGCATATATTTCAAAGGAGCCTTTGGGAATATTTCGCGGGTCATTTGGGCCTGAGCCAGCTCATAAAGGAATCCGTTTTCCATGTCGGGAGTCATCTCAAAAGCATGACCCAAACCCATCTGCTCCTCAGGCAATCCGGCCAACAAAGCCAGTTGTTCATTGATGAGGTCGCTGGCGAGAACTGTTCGTGCCTCTTCAAAAGCATCGGCGGTGGTCAGATAATTGTCCTCGCCGGTATTGATGATTACGCCGGCAAAGGCATTGATGACGCGAGAAAAATACTGATCCACCAAGGTGCGCTGCATATTGATGTCGCGGAACAAAATGCCGTAAAGGGCATCGTTCAGCATCACATCCAAGCCTTCGAGGGCCCCCATTGCTGCAATCTCCGGCATACAAAGTCCTGAACAGTAATTACATAATCTGACATAGCGACCGATTTCCTCCCCTACCTCGTTCAAGGCGGTTCGCATAATTTTGAAGTTTTGTTGGGTGGCAAAAGTGCCGCCAAAGCCTTCGGTGGTGGCACCGTAAGGCACATAATCGAGCAAACTCTGTCCCGTGGTGCGAATCACAGCGATGATATCGGCGCCTTGACGTGCAGCAGCCTGAGCCTGAACAACATCCTCATAAATATTTCCTGTTGCTACAATTACGTAGATGTATGGTTTGCTGCCTTCGCCCAAGGTGGCGATGTAATTTTCGCGGCGGCGACGGTTGGCAACAACCCGTTCAATTGCTTGGTTGATATAAGGTTGCAATGCAGCTTCGCGGTCGGCTTGTTCATAAATAGTGAGCTGCGAAATATTCAGCATTTGGCTTGAGATTTGCTCCGCAATGGCCTGTGGAGATAAGCCCGTTTCGACGATGGCATTTCCGATATGAAACATTACGCCTTGACCTAAAAGTCCGGCCTCTTTTAGGTTATCCACCACAATCTTGGGTAGTGGCACCTCATTGGCATCAATACCGTCAATCCCCAGCAAACGGCAGAGCGTGCGCTCAACCGTAACAGTGGTGTAGTCTTCCACAAAATTTTGAACTGCTGTCGCGATGTTTTGGGCACTCTTTTTGGCCCCTTTCACCTTGTCAAAATCAAGTCCAAGTTTACTCTGTTGCATGTATGTAATTTTAAATTTTTATAATTTATTTTGATTCTTCAATAGAAACTGCTGTGCTGTTTCAATCAGCAACGGTTCAACGCCCAGCATTTGAGCAATTTTGAGGGCTTCCATCGGCACCTCGTCACTTTGATCCTCAATGAGTGTATAATCCATATAGGAGTTCAGGTTGGCCACCGTTAGTATTTCCATTCCCTGCGGCAGGTTGAGTCCTTTCACACGTAATTTGCGGCAGTGGGTTTGCAGTCCGCTGTAATGGGTGGTGATTAAACTTCTAACCTTTAGACTATCAAGCCTTTGGATGAGCGCGTTTACCAAAGCGATGCCTTCTTGCGGGTTGGTCGTTCGGGCAGGTTCATCAATAAGCAATAAGATGTTGTTGCTCACCTTTGCCCTTTCGATGAACCTTTGAATGTTGATCATTTCGGCAGCAAAAGACGACATGCCGCTCAGTTCGGATTGATCATCGCCAATGCCAAGCATGATTTCCTCCACGGGAACAAGCTGAGCTTTAGCAGCAGCAACATAAAAGCCGTATTGAAAGAGGTATTGGTTTAAGGCGATGGTTTTGAGCAGTACCGTTTTTCCGGCCATATTGGCTCCGGTGAGCAAACAAGGTTCACTTGTCAGTTCCAATGAAACGGGCTGATACACCCGACCCGAAGCTTCCAAAAGCGTTTTCACCTCTGGATTAAACAAGCCTTCAAAAATCGTTTTTTCATTTGAAATTTCCGGACGTGTGAGACCCAGTTGTAAAGCCAAAGCCGCGCGAGCCAACAAAAAGTCAAGATGGGACGCAGCGTAGTATGCTTCGCTGATGGCTTCAAGATGGGCCTCTAACTGCTCCGAAAGTTGCTGCCGGATTTGATCTTCGATGGCCATACATTGCAAAACCAGGTGATGTGCCTCATCATTTTGAAGATTTGATGCTTCTTTCTGACGTTGCCGCAGCATTTTCAATTCGGGATGGTAAGCCGAATAGATGAAAAAGTGGGTCATGCGATTCCCCTCAGGATCAAGGAGTTCTATCACCTCGTCGAGCGATGGAATGTTTACGGTGTGGTAGTCAATTTGTTGTAGGAGCTCATTCATTTTGTGGGCGAAAAGCGCAAAACGTTTCAGCTCAAACAGTTCAATATCGTCTAAAGTGTTGCCTCCTTTGAGGTTGGACAACGTGCCTTGAATCTCATGAATTTGATGGAGGGCCTGTCCTAACTCTTTAAAGATCAAGCTATATTCTTTATTTTCCAGACGAACCAACATCTCATCCTGCTGATGAAAGGCAAATTCCAATGCCTCTGGTTCTGTCAGGAAGGCTTGGGCCAACATGCGTCGCCTCCCCGGTGCCGACTGCAAAGGAAGCAGTTCGCAGAGGTAGCGCAGTCCGTGGATGTGATGTATGGCGTTTCCTAATTTCATTTTTCAAAGTTTACGAATATCATACACCGGAATCTGAAGTTTTTCCGACAGGGCCGCGCAAACCTTTTCGGAAGGAAGCACATAACCTTGCGGTGACACAGGATTCAGGCATACCGTGATTAAATTGGTGCGCAACAACACAAAAATTTTCCCGCCTTTTTGCAAATAGGCTGAAACACTGTCGCGTTGAGCAAAAATGTGTGTAAAATCTTTCACGATGACTACTGTTTGTTCAATCTTTCTTTGGAGGCGCAAAAAGTTAAGCACGCTACCTGTAAGCACCCCACTCACAAAAAAGACAGACCCAAAGTTAAACAGTTTTTCTTTGTAAGCTTCTAAAAGAAAGGCCGATTCAATTTCCAAATCATGCAGATTCCCTTCACCATCTATCGAAAACATACCTCGGTCAATGGCAAGCATTTCGTCAGTGAGCCCCCCTTCCCAAAGCGGTAATCGAATTAAATCATAGGTAAATGCTGTTGCTGAAATCAAATGCGGAATATTCACTGAAACAGCAGCTCCGGTGGTGAGCACCATACTTTGTGTAACAGCAGGCGAACCAAGACTTTGTCGCGAAAGGGCACCATCCACCAAAGTGGTTTCCACGCCAAGAAACGCCATTTCGTTCAGTATCTTCTTGAGCCAAACGGTGTCGGGTGGCCCCGAAAGCATCACCTTACCTTTACCCATTGCCTTTGCAGTAACCAAGCGCCCCAATGAGGTTCGGTTTTTGCTGATATTTAAGATGATAGCATCAAGTTTTTTGCGGCGGTAGTGGGTTTCGCTGGTGATAAAAATATTGTTCACGCTCAGCTCAAT
>JADYZK010000067.1 GCA_020853175.1 Bacteroidales bacterium | reverse complement strand
TCGGCATCCAAAAGGTTAATTCCTGTTTTTAGCCAATCTTGATTTCTATTGTCTTCAGCGTTAGCGTGCAAGGTGCGTGTCATCTCAAAAAGTGCAATGTTTAAGGTGTCTTTTTCGCTTCTTGGAATAACATTCACACTGTAATCACCTTCGGCAATGCGGTTGGCTTGGGTAACAACCTGCCGAAAGCTTTCCACCATCTGGTTCATGGAGGTGCCTAAAATATCGTTTTCGCTTCTAATTTCTACTTTTTCGGTGTAATCACCTTTGGCCATCAATCGGGCCACGTTGGCATATTTTTGTAAGGCGCTCACCAAACGGTTGAAAGTGTTCACCATTTCGCCTATTTCGTTGGCAGGTGCTTTTATTTCTTTGTTATCAAGCTGTCCTTCAGCTACTTCCTTAGCCCAAGATGAAAGTTGTTTGATAGGATTGACGAACCACCGAGTGACCAAAATAGAGATAAAAAAGACCAAAAGTATGGTGATGATGAAGGTGATTTTTACGATATCCGACAGCTTGCGGGCATAAGCAAAGGCTTCGCTGTGTTCAATTTCTTCAATGAGGGTCCAATGCACGCCCAGCTTTTCTACCAAATCGAGATGGCGGTAAATGCCTAAGACGTATTTGCCTTCCAGATCGCTGTCATAAGTGGAAACTTTTTCTTCGCTCAGCTCTTTTTCTTTCAGCAGTTGTTTGTTGTTTCTGTTTTGAAGGGTGAAAAGCCAGTCGGTTACTTTTTGATTTTTTACTTCTTTGGTCAAAATCTGGTCGGTGCCTTTAAAACGCAAGGCCGACCGCAAAAGGCGATCATCACCCACGATGTATGCTTGTCCTGTTTCGCCGTAGCCGGCATCTTGTCGGATGATTTGGTTGATGCGATCCATTGTAACTTGCAGGGCAATAACGCCTACCACTTCATCAAGATCATTTGTAACGGCAACGGCAAAAAAACCGGACATTTTATTGTAGGAGGGCTCGTAAAGTTCTAGATCAGAAAAGGTAATCTTTCGTGTTTCTAAAACCGTTCGCACCGTTGTGGCAAAACGACTGAGCCTCAAATCGCCTTTCAATAGATTGGTTCCCAAATCACTTTCTTCGCGCAACGAAAAAAGGATGTTACCTTTTCTATCAATATAATAAATGTCGTTGTAGCCGTTTTTACTTGCCAAATTTTTAAATTCATCGCGGTGTTCGGCTGTTATTTCCTGGTACTCGGCGGAGGTTTTAAAGCTGTTGAAGTTGTTTTGGTTTTTTTCTAAACCTTGACTGAGTTCGGTAATAAAGTTGATGTCGCTTTTTTGCTTGCTGTTAAACTCCAAAAAATCAACTATTTCGTTAAAAAAGGTATTGATGTATTCCTCTCTGAGTTGCGAGGTGGTTTGAAGCGATTTTTCGGCAACGATGGTAAGTCCGTGGTAGGCGTTCAAAAAATTGATGAAACTGATGGAAGCAAGTGGCACAATAGAAATGGTTAGAAACCAAATCAGTAACGATTTTCCCACTCCGATATAACGCCACGAGCGGAAGGAATGTTTCAGTTTTTCCCAAGTTGAGGCCTTGTTGTAGTCGAGGTTTTCCATGTTAAGAGGCTTACTTTAATGCGATAGTGCAGGTTTGGTGCTGTCCATTTTGTTCGACATCAACGGACAAAAGCGACGGCTGAACTGATAGTACAAAAACTGAAACCCATTGATGCTTAAGGGTTCAGTGTTCTTTTGTGAAACAAAAACCTTTTGTTTTTGGCCCGGCATAGCGTGTTCAAAAGCAGTATTTATTTGTTAAGCATTGAGCGTGAATCTTTCAATGGTTTCATACAATTCATTGGGATTCACCGGTTTAGTGATGTAATAATCCATTCCGGCAGCAAGACATTTTTCTCTGTCACCAATCATGGCATGAGCGGTCATGGCCACGATAGGTGTATGATAAGATTTGTCTTTTTCGGCAATGCGGATGTTGCGAGTGGCATCAAAACCATCCATTTCGGGCATTTGAACATCCATCAAAATCAAGTCGAAGCGCTGTGTAGTAGCCGTTTCATAAGCAATTTTACCATTTTCAACTGCTTTTACGATCCATCCTTTCTTTTCGAGCAGCTGAATAACTATTTTTCTATTGATAATTTGGTCCTCAGCCACAAGGATATTTAATTTGCGTCCCACGTGCTGCTCCGTAGTTTGCTGTGCTTGTTCGGTCTTTTTCACATCATCTTGGATGCCAAAACGATTGAAAAGGAATTTCTTTAGGTGGTTTTGCAGCAGCGGTTTGGTAAGAAATTCTTGTTTTTCGCCTTTTTTTACCTTTAAAATTTCGATGGAGGCTTTGCTTGGCGTGAGGTAAATAATTTCGGGAGTTTTTGGCTTGCCAAGTTTTTCCTTAATTTTTTCTGCCATTTCGGCTCCATTCATGGTCTGTAAGTAGTAATCAATAAAGATAAGGTCGAAAGTTTGCGTCTCGAGAAGCGATAGTGTGGAAGCAAGATCGTTGGTAAAACTATGGTGTATTCCCCACTCTTGTAGTATTTTAGAGATAATTTGAGCAGACTTTTGATGATCGTCAATCAAAAGCAAGTTGTAATTTTCGTTGGGTTTACTCAGTTTCAGTTCGGCGGGTGATTCTCTTTGGTCGCCTGTCATCATGTTGAGTCGGAAATAAAATTTGCTGCCTTGTCCGAGATTGCTTTCTACTTTTATGACACCTCCCATAAGATTGACCAATTTTTGCGAAATGGTCAAACCCAAGCCTGTGCCTCCATGGGTGCGGGTGGTGGAGGTGTCAACTTGTTGGTAGGAGTGAAACAGACGGTTGATTTTTTCGCGTGGGATGCCAATGCCGGTGTCTTCGATAGAAAATTCAATACTCACCTGCTCTTCAATGTGGTCGAGCATTTTAACATGGATGCCAACAGTGCCTTCGTCGGTAAATTTGATGGCATTGCTGAGCAAATTGATTAAAATCTGACGAATACGAAGCGGATCGCCAATAAGAATGTCCGGCAGATCGGGTGAAATTTCGCAAATAAACTCTAATTTTTCTTGAAAAACCTTCACCGAAAGCAAGTTCACCACTTTTTCAATCACTTCGCGGATGCTAAATTCAATTTCTTCCAACTCCAGTTTATCGGCTTCGATTTTTGAGATGTCGAGAATTTCGTTGATGATTTGCAGCAGCGATTCACCGGAGGTTTTGATGTCTAAAAGACGTTCGCGTTGCTTAGGCTGCGTGCTTTCGTCCATCAAACCCAGATCGGCCAACCCGATAATACCGTTGAGTGGCGTTCTGATTTCGTGACTCATTGTTGCTAAAAATGCACTTTTTGCCAAAGTAGCTTCTTCGGCAATTATTTTGGCTTTGTTGAGTTCGTTTACTGTTTTTTCAAGGGTACGAGTGGTTTCTTCTAACTTATTTTTGCGCTGAAAAAAGTCAATAAATGCCTTTATCTTGCTTTGAAGAATTTCTAAATCGAGTGGTTTGTATAGATAATCAACAGCACCCGATTCGTAACCCTTAAAAATATGTTGCCTTTGTTTGCTGATGGCAGTAACAAAAATAATGGGGATATATTTGGTTCGTTCGGAGCTTCGCATGATTTCTGCAACTTCAAAACCGTCCATCCCCGGCATCTGAACGTCCATTAAAACTAAAGCGATATTGTGGTCGAGCATCACACTCAAGGCCTCGTTGCCTGAATTGGCTTTTAAGATGTTCAACTCATCATTTTCGAGAATTCCCTCCAACGTGAGAAGGTTTTCAGGTCTGTCATCAACAATGAGGATATTGAATTTAGGTTGCTGGTTCATAGGTTGGGCTTTTAATAAAGTTGAGTTTGCCTAAGCAAATATACAAATAGTAAAAACAGATGCAAATTTAAAAATAAGAGTTGTGGTCTTTGCCGCGCATACACAAACTTTTGTAGGTACACATCAAGCACATTTTTTCATCACTGGTTTGCGCAATGGGTTGGTCAACATCCAACATATCAGTCACCACATGACCGATGATATTGTTGCCCATAGTTAGAAATTCTTCACGGTCGGTAGTAGCAGGAAAACTTGCTTCCAACAAGCCTTTTCCGTACTTTTTTAGGCTGATGATGCCCGAAATAGGGACACGATGTACGTTTGAATCTTGAAGTAAAACCATCAGATTGTATAGCATCAACTGTAATCCTTTGGCTTTTTTTGGAAGGAAGAAATCATCAAAATCTTCTATTTTAATATCTGCTACTTCAACCTTGCCTGTTTTATAATCAATGATGCGTTGTTGATGGTTCCATTCGTCAATTCTGTCAACGGTTCCTTTAAGCAAAACTTCGGCTTCAGTAGTGTGAATGAGTGCTGTGAGTTTTTCTTCCAATGATAACACAATGAGGGAGTTGTCTTTTAAATCAAGCAATTCCTTGTCAAGATGATTATGGATAAACTGCAGCGAAACTGTAAAAGTGATTTTGTTGCGACCTTGTTCCAGCATCACATCCGGAAATGTTTCTCGAAAGCATTGTAAAAGCACCACCTCAGCTTTCAGACGCATCGCCTTGAGGTGGTCGGCGGTAAGACGAATCCCGACTTTATCTTGATAAAGCAACTCCAATGTTTGGTGTAAGACCGATCCCATTTGGTTCAATCCAATGCCTGTTTCTTTGAGTTGAGGCTCTTCAATTTTTAAAACATATTGCAGATAAAATTGAAGCGGACAGCGCACATAAACCGATAAATTGGTGGGCGAAATGCCATCGGATAAGCGTTTTTTCAGTTGAGCAATCACAGCCACGTTTTTTTCGATTTTGATTTCGCGAAACTGCTGTTGCGGTGGAACAGGAAAGCTGAAATTTTCTTCAATAATTTGAATTTTCGGATTCAATTGTGCCAATTCATACTTCAGTTGCAACATCAACCGGCTCATTTCGCCGCCGCCAAAGGCATCTGCATTTACATTGTAATAGAGGTTAATATTTGTGGCATACTGCAATAAATGAAAGAAATGAAAGGCATAAATGGCTTGTTTTTCATGATGTACGGGCAGTTCAAATGACTTTCTAATGTCATAAGGGATAAGGGATTGTCTGTTTTTATCGGAAGGAAGAATGCCTTCATTCACCGATAAAAGGTGAACAGTAGCAAAATCGAGATTGCGTGTTTCTAACAGACCCATCACCTGCAATCCTTCTAAGGGTTCGCCCAAAAAGTGCATTTTGTAGGCGGGTGCCAATTGTTGCAACAAGCGAATCAACCCACCGGTGTCGAATAGTTCGTGTTTGTTTTCAAAAAGTTTTTGAAGACGCAATAAAAGCCTTGAGGCAACAACAACTTGATTGATAATAAGTTGGTGACTTAAATGATGTTCATTTTCATTCAAAAGCACTGATAGCCAATCCAATATTTTGATGATTAATGTTAGACTTTCACCGGCTTTTTTCGTGGTAGGGGCAAGCAGCAATTCGAAAAGTTGTTGCATTTTCGGGCTGAGGTCAGGCAGCAGCTTGCTCAAGCGATGCTTTGAAACAGAGGTGTTGCCATCAGCAAGAATCTTGTTCACCAATTGTTGAATGGCCTGATGTTCGTTGTTTGACAGCACCACCGCGATGCTTTCGTGCAGGAGTAAATTCACAAGTGGTTCGATAATAATATGTTGCGTTTCTCCTTTTGTGAATTTGCTGTTTTCTAAATTCAAGCAAAGCAGTATGAAAGCATACACGGCACTACCGGCAAATGGGTAGCCCATTGTAACATTGAAATATTTGTAATGAATTGGAATGGAGTTAAGTACAGGAAACAAAAGTGTTTCATCGGCCAAAACAACAGCAGTTTTTTCTGCACTTTCTGCATGTGCATTTTCTAAACTGAGGGCATGACCCAAGGCTTTGGCTTGTCCCGTTTGCCCCGATGCACCAATAAAACGGATGGTTTTGGCCTCGGTAAGTAAGGCGTTAGAAGTCCATTGAAGGGCGCTTTGATGGTTTTTGGTCATGAACTTTCTTAAAGGCAAACCGGCTTCGTGCAATCCAAAAACATTGGACTCCATATAATACTCATCCACGTCCCACAGCATCTTGGCTTTAGCGTTGCTTTGCAGGCGTGTTATGATGTTTTCTTCCGCCGGACTTAAGGCGTTGAAGCCCACAAATAACAGTTTATTTTGACCCGATTTTGCAATCAATTCGGCATCAGACAGACTGGAAAGCAATCGTGCGATAGCTCCCGGATACGCGCTATTATTTTGTAACATTATTTTTTGCAGAGCGATGTAGATGCCATGCAATGATTTAAAAAAATGCAAATAGTTTTTTTCGTAAGTCGAAAGTGCGCTGCCATCGGGATGCCATAATTCCAATGCTTTGGCTTCGGAGAGGAAGTTGAAAAGGGCAGTTTCGTCAACGAGATGGTGGTCAATTTCATCAAAATCTTTTGCAATTTGATGGGCATAACCGGCAAATTGATCCATGTATTCGTCGCCACCTGAACGCGTGCTGAGGTGAATTTCAATTAAATCGAAGATGATGGAAAGTGGATCGGCAATGCCCATTCCAATCCATTGGGCAAAAATTTCTTCAACGGATTGAATCTGCGGCATCCAAATTGTTTTTCCGGCTTGAAGCGACAATTCTTTTTTCAGGAATATCGAAGCTCTTTTGTTAGGAAAAACAACCGTCAGTTGGTCGGTATCTGTTGGGTAATGCTCAAGGATATAGGCTGCAACGCGCTGAATGAAATTAGTCTTTGACATAGATGTTGGCTTTTAGCTGCAATTCAATTTCGGAAAGATCTTCTATTTTCCCCAGGTCGAACCAAAGGTTGTTGTGGGCTTGCAAAGCGATGATGCGATTGTTACGGGCGAGTTTTAAATAGACGTCTATAATGGAGCAACTTTCGAGGAGTAGGTCTTGAAAAAGCTTTGGATAAAAAAAATGTATCCCGCTAAAGGCCAATGAATGATAGCTTTGAACAGGATCGTTCGCCCACTTATAATCTAAGCTTGTTTCATTTTTCCAGCCGATCAATTGTTGGTTGTCATTGAAAAGAAGCTTCCGACTGCTTGATCGGTCTTGAACGACCACGGCAGCAGCGGCTGCACTCTTGATGAATTTATCGCGTAATTCGCTTAAATTTAAGTTGCTGATAATATCCACATTATGCACCATAATCGGTTCTTCGGGTGGAAAATAGGGGAGGGCTTTGAGCAATGCTCCACCGGTGTCGAGCAGTTGTTTGCTTTCATCGGAAAAATAGATGTTCAATCCCAAGGGATTTTTAGCAATAAAATCAATAATTTGATCTCCAAAATGGTGCAAATTGATCACTACGTGCGTAAAACCTTGATCTTTTAAATTATTCAAGACCAATTCAATAAGTGGTTTTCCTGTCACTTTTACCAAGGCTTTTGGCCGGGTTGCGGTAAGCTGTTTCAGACGTGTTCCTCTTCCTGCTGCCATCACCATTGCCCAAATGGCTGAGGTTGGTGTGTTGTTGATCATTGTTTGTTGGGTTTGCACAATTTATTTTCTTTCAAAGCAGCCAAACCACATTTTTTACACGCATAACCTTCACCTTTTTTGGGTGTTGTGGCAAAATTATCGTCTTTTGACTTACAACGTTTTTTTGACATTTTACTCAGTGATATTTTGTTCGATATGCGAAGTAAAAACTTCTATTTCAGCATATTGCTCTTTTACCCATCGTGAAATTTGCGCAGCGCAATACACCGATCGGTGTTGGCCTCCTGTGCAACCAAAATTCACCATTAAATGATTGAATCCGCGAGCTATATAATTGTCAATGGCTTGTTGCAGCATGGTTTTTACCGTTTCAAGAAACTGTTTCACTTCCTGTTCTTTTTCAAGAAATTGAATTACCGCTGCGTCTTTGCCCGTTAAATGCGCAAAGGCCGGCAGTCGCCCGGGATTGGGCAAGATACGACAGTCAAAAACAAAACCACCGCCATTTCCACTGTTGTCAGCCGGAATGCCTTTTTTCTTAAACGAAAAGCTATTGATGGTTACGCGTAACTTGTTCGATTGTATTGGTTTAGTTGAAGGATAGCTTATTTTGAGTGCTGCTACTTGCTGTAAAAGCGATGTCAAAACGCGATGTTTTTTTGGAAGTGGAAATTGTTTCAACAATTGTTCTAACTCGAACAAAGCGAAGGGAATACTTTCAATGAAATGACTTTTTCGTTCAATCAACCCTCTAAAGCCATAAGCCCCCAAAACTTGCATCAGGCGCAAATAAATAAATGCAGGATAATCTTTCTCAAAGCGTTCTATATCAACTGATGAATTGGCTTCTAGGTGATAAAGGTAGTGGCTTTTTATTTCTTTTCGCAAGGAGGGCGACAATGAGGTTTTAACCTGATACAGCAAAGAAATCAGGTCGTATTGAAGGGGGCCTATTCTTCCTCCTTGAAAATCAATATAATACAGTTTTTCTTGATGAATCATGATGTTTCGCGCTTGAAAATCGCGGTACATGAAAGCATCGGAAGGCATTTCTGAAATTTCTTCAGCAAAATGTTGAAGTGCTTTAAGCAGCTCATATTCATTCACTTCAAGGGTAGGGTGCTGTTTCACGAAGGAATAAAAAAAGTAATGTAGGTCGGCAAGAATGGAACTTTGATCGAAAGAGGGAGCAGGAAAAGCTTTTTCGTAAGGCACGACAGCATGGGCAGCCAATTGAAGTGCCACCAAATCTTCAACCGCCCTGAAATACAAGGGCAAAACATTTTTTCTGAAATCGGCTGCTTCAGGGTTTGCTTTTACGCGATCAAAAAGGGTTTCATTGCCCAAATCTTGTTGTAAATATGCCGTTCGATCTTTAGAAACTACAACCACCTGCGGCACCGAAAGTCCTACTTTTATCATGGCATCGGAAAAGCTGAAAAAAGCTACGTTTTCATCAACACATTTGTTGTAAGTTCCTATGTATGAATGTTTTTCGTTACCAATTCTAAAGTAACTCCTGTTTGAACCACTATTTTTAAGTGGCTCAATAATAAGGGGTTGCTGTTTGGTTTTTTGAAAGAAAAGGTCTTTTAACAGCTTTTCTATGGGTTGTTGTAGCATGGATTTTCAAGTTGTGGGAAGCACAAAGTTAATTGGAAAATTTTACATGAAAGAGTTGGCATGCGCGATGTTTTGAAAAGCTTTTTCATTCCTAAGCATTTCGTTTTGTGAAAACGAAAATATACCTACCTTTGCATGGCAGTTGAAAACAAATCAAAATATCAACATTATGGAAGCAACAAACAGTGCTATCAATATTCTAAAAACGGCTATCCTTCTCGAGCGCAGAGGAAAAGCATTTTATACCCAAGTAGCGCGTCAATCTGAAAGTAAATCAGCCAAAAAGATTTTTGAAATGATGGCTGAAGAAGAAAATGCACATATTGAGTTTTTGTCGAAACAATTTGTCCATTACGAAAAGAACAATGCTTTTATCCAACTTGACGAGCATCAGGAAGATGATGATACCGATGCCGTAATGATTTTGACTGAGGGCATAAAAAAAGAAATTTCGGCTGCTAGTTTTGAGGCTGCCGCCATTTCTGCTGCTATTGATTTTGAAAACAATGCCATTAAAGTGTACTCAGATCGCGCCGAAGAAGCTACCGATGCCAACGAAAAGGCCATGTACACCATGCTGGCCGAATGGGAAAAAGGTCATCATCATTTGTTGCAC
Organism: Bacteroidales bacterium; assembly: GCA_020853175.1. Taxonomy (GTDB): domain Bacteria; phylum Bacteroidota; class Bacteroidia; order Bacteroidales; family F082; genus JALNZU01. The sequence goes on along the minus strand of JADYZK010000067.1, from coordinate 1,649 downwards.
AAACTCAATGAAGATTTGAAGGAACAAATTTGGAACGATAACAATTTTTGGCCTTTTTAAGGCTCAAATTCAATTTACTACCTTATAAGCAAGATCACAAAAAACCCCAAGATTAATCATTCATTCTTGGGGTTTTCGCTTTAAAAATAAGTATCATGAACAACGAAAATCTTGGATTCAATTCCAAAGCCGTTCATGCCGGCATCATTGATGATGCCTTAGGCAGTGCGGTAAAACCCATTTACCAAACCTCAACCTTCTCCTTTGAAGATGCCGACCACGGCGCCCGCTGCTTCTCCGGTGAGGAGAAAGGATACATTTACACGCGCATCGGAAATCCAACCATCAATGAGTTGGAATTTGCTGTTGCCAAGTTAGAAGGTGGTTATGGCGGCATTGCCGTAAGCTCAGGCATGGCGGCTGTGAACACCGTTTATCTCACCTATCTCGGTCAGGGTAAGCATCTTGTGGCCCACAATGCTTTGTATGGCCCTTCGCGCGCCATCATGGAAAGTTTGTATGTCCGTTTTGGTGTCGAAGCAACTTTTGTTGATGCCACCAATCCCGAAAATGTTGCCAATGCTATCCGACCCAACACAGGCCTTATTTATCTTGAAACACCTGCAAATCCTACCATTGGAATTACCGATTTGAAGGCAGTTACCGAAATTGCACACCAACACAATATTCCTGTTTGTGTTGACAACACCTTTTGCAGTCCTTATTTGCAGCAGCCCTTCGATTTTGGTGTGGATGTGGTTTTACATTCGATGACCAAATTTATCAACGGTCATGCCGACATCGTGGCCGGAATGGTGGTGGCTAAAACAAAAGAACATTACGATCGTTTGCGTCCGGTGATGGTCAACATGGGCTTCAATATGGATCCACATCAAGCATGGCTTACCCGCAGAGGCCTCAAAACACTCGGCATCCGTATTGACAGAGCGCAAGAAAACGCCATTAAAGTAGCTGAATTTCTCGAAAATCATCCCAAAGTGGAATGGGTGCTTTATCCCGGACTTGCTTCGCATCCTCAGTATGAGTTAGGCAAACGCCAAATGAAAGGCCCCGGAGCAATGATCAGTTTTGGTTTGCATGGTGGATTGGATGCCGGTAAAAAAATGATGAACAGCGTGCAGTTAGCCTTGCTCGCCGTTTCGTTGGGAGGCATTGAAACGCTCATTCAACATCCGGCAAGCATGACGCATTCTAAATTGTCGGCAGAAGCAAAGAAAACTGCCGGAATTAGCGACGGATTAGTGAGGTTAGCAGTTGGAATTGAAGAGGTCGAAGACATTATCGCCGATCTTGAACACGCTTTGTCGTGCGTTTAATTTAAAACCTCGACAGCCTTTTGACACCCGTTGTCGTCATTAAAAAAACGTACAGGTGTCAAAGGGTTTTGTTATAACACCCTTGTCGGAAAGTAGTCCCGTGTATCTTTTTTTTAATTGCACTGATACTGTGTAGATTTTATGAAAGATTTGCTACTTTTGCGCACTTTATTGGAACGAACCTATGTCGGACTTGCTTAAAAAATAAATGGTGAGTCGGATAAATGCTTAAATTTTTTAACATTATTGTAATGGAAAACAATGACTTGATCAATCTCAACCCCGAAGAAAAACAAACCGGGAATGAGAACG
>JADYZK010000066.1 GCA_020853175.1 Bacteroidales bacterium | reverse complement strand
AGATATGTTGATCGGTTTCAATATACAATTGGGTTTGATGCATCCATTCGATATAAACAGCAGGGATTTCGGAGGCAAAATCAACATGAAAGCTTTGGAGTGTTTCTTTACCGCCATGCAGCTCCCATACTTTTTGCGTTTTCGTTTTAAAGGAAAGTCCAAAAATTTTCTTCTTCTTTTTATCCTCTTCCCATGCCTTGATGCAATATTCTTCATGGTTTCCCATGAGCAATTTGATGGTATATTCGTCCTTTTGGAGTTGCATGATAAAGTCAATCACTCCTTTGCTGTCGGGACCGCGATCAATATAATCTCCCAAAAAAATCAATTCATCAGAACGCGAGGGCTGGATGTGTTTTTCAATCAGGCTGCGTAGTGTTTTGCTGCAACCATGAATGTCGGGTATAATCCATCTTTTGTAGTGCATCAGGTTGGTTTTCGATTGTTAAAGGAGCAAAGATAGCAAAACCGCTATCAAATCTTTGAAGTTAAAGCACCTTAGATATTAAAAAAGCGGGAAACTTTTGTTGAAGTCCTCCCGCTTTTTTTGCCTCTTTATTTTTTTTTGGCTTGATTGGCAACAGCCTCCATCAGCTTGCGTATTTCTTCGGGGTCGCCGAGAAAATAATCATTTGTGAGATTCATATTGTCATCAAATTCAAATACATAAGGCACTGCTGTAGGAATGTTAAATGCTAAAATAGCTTCTTCGCTCATGCCTTTCAAGTGCATCACCAAAGCGCGCAAACTGTTGCCATGCGCTGCAACAAGAATTTCACTATGCTGCTTCAACGAGGGTTTGATATCGCTGTTCCAGTAAGGTATCATGCGTTCTATCACCTCTTTAAGCGATTCGGTGAGGGGTAAATCAGCGGGGTCAACATCTGCATAACGCGCATCTTTTTGTGGGTTGCGTTCATCATCCAAGCTGAGGGGTTGAGGTGGCACATCGAAACTACGACGCCACAACAGCACTTGCTCATCGCCATATTTTACAGCTGTTTCTGCTTTGTTGAGACCTTGCAACTCACCATAATGTTTTTCATTCAAACGCCATGATTTTACTTCGGGGATGTACATCAAATCCATTTCTTCGAGTACCAACCAAAGTGTTTTTATGGCACGAGTGAGATAGGAAGTGTAGGCCATTTTAAAATGGAATCCTTTTTCTTTAAGAATTTTACCTCCTTTGCGGGCTTCTTCAACGCCCGTTTCCGAAAGCTGAACATCTGTCCAACCGGTAAACACATTCAGTTTGTTCCATGTACTTTCTCCATGTCGAATCAAAACCAATCTTTTCATTTTTACACTATTTTATTATTAAACAATGATTTAGCCTACAAATAGAATTTGTAACATTTTTTGCAAATTTAACGATTTTAGTCCAACGGCTTGCTATTTTTGCAGGATGAAATCTACTACCATACCCGCTTTCTTGAGGTTGTTTTACCCCTCATTGCTTTGGCAGATGCCTGCGGGCGAAAAGCGGCTTTTCTTAACTTTTGACGATGGGCCACACCCTCAAATAACGCTGAAAGTGCTTGCACTGCTCGAAAAATTTGGTGCCGAAGCGACTTTCTTTTGCGTAGGCGAAAACGTGACAAAATATCCTGAAACTTATCAACACATTTTACAAAAAGGGCATTTAACAGGCAACCATAGCTTTAACCACAAAAATGGTTGGAAAACACCTTTAAAAACATATTATGAAAACGTGAATCTTGCACGAAAATACATTGATTCAGAATGGTTCAGACCACCTTATGGTCGCATTTCACCCGCCGCTATTCAAACCTTAAAGAAAGAATACAAAATAGTGATGTGGACTGTTTTAAGCTATGATTTTGACAAAGACACCTCCATTGAAGAATGCACGGCACATGTGTTAGACAACTTGAGCGATGGAGCCATCATTGTTTTTCACGACAGCCTCAAAGCAGAAAAAAATATGCTACCTGCGCTCGAAGCCACCTTAATTGAAGGCACCCGATTGGGCTACACTTTTGCTCGCTTGGACGAATGAACCGTTTCTCTGACGGTAGTCGAAAAGTGATTAAAAAAAAGAGCTGAATAATTTTTGTTCAGCTCTTTTTTTAAGTTAAACTTTAGCTTTCATAAAGCGTTTTTTGAACCTGTAACGCGCCAAATACAGCAAATGATACATAGCAGGCACAACGACCAAAGTGAGGAAAGTGGCAAAACTCAATCCGAAGATTACCGTCCACGACATGGGTCCCCAGAACAAGGCATTGTCGCCACCGAAATAGATATCGGGGTTAAAACGTTCAAAAAAACCGATAAAATCAATGTTTAATCCAATGGCCAAAGGCACCAACCCCAAAACGGTAGTGATGGCAGTGAGGAGCACCGGGCGTAAACGTGTTTTCCCTGCTAGAATCACTAACTCTATGGATTCTTTTTCGGGTAAGTCGCCCGAGGGATCAATGCCCAATTCGATTTTGCGGTTGAGTTTTAGCAAGCTGATATAGTCAATCAACACAATACCATTGTTGACCACCACACCGGCCAGCGACACAATACCGATTCCCGTCATAATCACAACAAAGTCCATGCTAAAGGTAGCCAAACCGCCAAAAACACCAATGGTACTGAAAAGCACTGTGCTCAAGATAATCAACGGTTTGATAATAGAATTGAACTGAGAAACCAATATCAAAACAATGATTGCCACGGCAATGAGGAGTGCGTTAATTAAAAAGCCCATAGATTCAGCCTGCTCTTGCTGTTCGCCGGTAAAGGCGTAACGGTAGCCGTCGGGCAAGTCAATAGACGCCAAAATGGGTTTCAATTTATTGTTAATTTCGGTGGCGTTGAAGCCTTCCAAAACGTTGGAAGAAATTGTAATTACCCTGTTCCTGTCAATACGCGAAACCGATCCGTAGGTGGAGCTAAGCGAAACCGTAGCCACCGATGAGATAGGAACCGAAACAATTTTACCACTTGCTTGATCGCGGAAGGTAATATTTTGGTTCATCAGTGAGGCAATATTGTAACGAAAATCATCCTGCATCCGCAATTGAATAGGGTACTCGTCTTCGCCCACTTTGTATTGCGATATTTCGGAACCAAACAATGATGTGCGGATGGTGTTTCCGATTTGTCCGGTTGACAGGCCAAACCTTCGTGCCCTGTCGCGATCAATGTTCACATTAATCTCCGGTTTTCCGAGGTCAAGGTCAATTTGTAAGGCTTCGATTCCAGGGATAACAGCATTTTGAATAGCAGCAATCACGGTATCGGAAAGGGCAATTAGCTTATCTAAGTCGCGCCCGCTCACCTCAATATTGATGGCTTTTCCAACCGGTGGGCCTTCACTTTGTTTCTCTAAAGTAATCACAGTTCCGGGATATTTTCCTTTCACTCCCAAGGCAAGTTCCTTCATTATATTGATTGTGCTAACACCTCCACGATCCTGAAAGTCAACAAAACTGACAGTTACAAGGCCTTTATTGGGTCCGCCGCCTCTTCCACTAAAGCCGGTATTTCCCCCAACAGCACCCGTTCCAACATTGGTAAGCACCGATTTAACGATCTGTTGATAAGGAATCAAGAGTTCATTTACATGTGTTTCAAGTGTTTTGATAACCGAGTCGGTAGCAGTGATGTCTGTTCCAAGGGGCAATTCAGCTAAGATATTGACATATTTTGGATCGGACGAGGGGAAAAACACCACCGTTGGTTTTGTTCCAAAATAGAATCCGATGGATAAAATCATCAACAAAAAAGTTCCAACCACTACCCAAAGGGCATTTTTACCTCTAAGCGCAATTCCCAAAGTAAGGAGGTACATGCGCTCAAGCCACACCAGAAAAACATTTTGAAACCAACGTGCTAAGCTATTCAAGAATAATAAGTTAGAAACGCCAATCAAGGCGAAGATGAGCAACAAAGTGCCGAAAGTATTGTTGCCGAAGAGGTAGAAAATGATGGCTACAAAGGTCATTACGCCAGCCGCGATCCACGTTTTTTTGGCATCGGGGCGTTCGTTAGGGTCTTCATTTTTGAAGAAAGCCTGCATAATCACCGGCACCAAAACCAAGGCAGTAAATAAAGAGGCTGTCAGCACAATAATGAGCGTCAAGGGAAGAAATTTCATGAACTCTCCCACAATGGCATCCCAAAAAAGGAGTGGAAAGAAAGCCGCCAAGGTTGTTGCTGTGGAAGAGATGATGGGAATGGCAATTTCGCCAACGGCAAGGCGCGCTGCCTCACCAATTTTATATCCCATATCCACAAAACGATGCACGTTTTCGACCACCACGATGGCGTTATCCACCAACATTCCCAAGGCTAAGATAAGCGAAAACAGCACAATCATATTCAACTGAAAGCCCATGAGACCCATCACCATAAAGGAAATCAGCATGGAGAGCGGGATTGAAATACCTACAAACAAGGCGTTGCGGGTGCCTAAAAAGAAGAAAAGTACAAACACCACAAAGATGACACCCATGATCATGCTGTTCTCTAAGTTGGTGAGCTGCAATTTGATTTGTTCGGATTGGTCGTTGGTGATGGTGATGCGTAGGTCGCTTGGAATAGCATTATCGGCGCGAGATTTATCTAAAAGTGTGAAAATTTTAGCGGTGGCGTCCAAAAGGTTTTCTCCACCTTTTTTAATCACCTGAAGCGAAACCACAGGCTGGTCATCGAGGCGGGCAAAGCTGGTGGGTTCTTCAAAACCAAACACCACGTTGGCGACATCGCGTAGATAGACAATTTTTTGGTCTTCGTGTTTTACGATAATGTCTTCAATTTCTTTTATCGAAGTAAACTCACCGGCAATGCGAACCGAACGGCGGGTGCTACCCGATTTGAGCTCGCCGCCTGAGACGGACATATTTTCGTTGCGAATGGCTGCGTCAATATCATTAAAGCTCATTTGGTAGGCATCGAGCTTGTGCTGATCAACGTTTATTTTCACCTCTTTTTCGGTGATTCCGGTGATTTCAACTTTAGATATTTCGGTGTAGGTTTCTATTTCTTCTTCGAGAAATTCGGCAAAGTTTTTCAACTCATTCACGCTATAATCGCCGGAAAGGTTGATGTTGATGATGGGAAACTCAGAGAAGTCAATATCGGTAACCATTGGATCATCCAACATATTGTCGGGCAAATTTTTCTTGGCTTTATCCACCGCATCTTTCACATCCTGTAGTGCAGCTTTGATATCCACATTGGTGTTAAACTCAACAAAAATATTGGATACGTCTTGACTGGAGAGAGAAGTCATTTTTTTGATTCCTGTCACCGATTCAATTTCCTTTTCCAGCTCGCGGGTGATGAGGTTTTCCATATCTAACGGCGGATTGCCGGGATAAATGGTTTGCACCATCACGGTAGGAATGACAATTTCAGGGAAAAGTTCTTTGGGCATGTTGCGGTAGGAGAAAAAACCAAACACACCAAGGATGATGATCGCCAAAAAAATAGTGTTGGTATTCTTGAGTGCCCAAGTCGTCAAAGAAAAATCCCTAATCTTCGCTTCGGGCTTTTTTTCGTTCATTTGTTCCATTATTAGGGATTTTTTAGTTCATTTTTTTAACAAAAGAACCATCACTCACGCGGTTGAAACCTTCGGTGATGATGATGTCTTCCACGGTCAATCCCGATTCGATGCGGGTTGTTTCGAGATAAGTTCTGCCGGGTACGATGTATTTTTTCTTGGCCACGAGCTCGCCATTTTGGTCAATTGCCACATACAAATACTTCCCTTTCAGGTCCTCGCGAATCACTTTTGAAGGCACCACGATGCTGCTTTCAGCAGTAAAGTCATTGATATTTACAACGGCAACCATATTCGGTTTCAGGATATTTTCTCCATTTTCCAATAGCAACTCCACTTCAAAGCTTCGGTTGTTTTTGTTCACCACATTACCTACGCGGTTGATAAGGACCTCTTTTTTGTAATCGGGATAAGATGGCAAGGTAAGAATGACCGAATCCCCTTTTTTCACATTGGAAATGTAGCGTTCGGAAACGTCGGCTTTCACATACATCTTCCCGAGGTTAACAACGTGAATAATCGGAGAACCAGGCATGGCCAATTCGCCTTTCTTTTGGTTCACTTTCTCCACAACCCCATCGAAAGGCGCTGTTATAATAGCCATATCTAACTGTGCTTTAAGTGTTTCCAAACGATTTTGAAGCCCTGCTTTGTTGTTTGAGGCTTCGAGGTATTGCAACTCTGAGCCAATTTTTT
>JADYZK010000065.1 GCA_020853175.1 Bacteroidales bacterium | reverse complement strand
CTGAACCCCAAACTCAACCGCTTTACCCTCGGCCTACACCGCATTTTTCACTATTTTTGCCATTCAAAAAAATCAATTCAGTGACCGACATTCTCTCCCAACTCAATGACCCTCAGCGGGAAGCCGTAATGAACACCGAAGGGCCGGTAATGATTATCGCCGGTGCCGGCTCGGGCAAAACGCGCGCCCTCACCTACCGCATTGCTTACCTTTTGCAGCAAGGCAAAGACCCTTTTAGCATTTTGGCGCTCACCTTTACCAACAAAGCCGCCCGCGAGATGAAAGAAAGAATCATCGGACTCATCGGCGACCGCGAAGGCAGAAACGTATGGATGGGCACCTTCCACTCGGTTTTTGCACGCATCCTCAGGGCCGAAGGACACCATCTCGGCTATCCACAAAACTTTACCATTTACGACAGCGACGACAGCAAACGCTTGATACGCGGCATCCTCAGCGACTTGAACCTCGACCCCAAAGTATATAACCCTTCCTATTTGCTGCACCGCATTTCCAATGCCAAGTCCAACTTGTATTCACCTCAAGAATACATGAACAACCCCGAAGTAGCCACAGCCGATGCTGCTGCCGGAAAGCCACTTACAGGAGATATTTTTGCCACCTACAACGCCCGCCTCAAAAGGGCCGACGCCATGGACTTTGACGACCTGTTGTTCAACACCAATTTGCTGTTCAGAAACTTCCCCGAAGTGTTGCACAAATACCAGCACCGTTTCAAATACATCCTCGTGGATGAGTACCAAGACACCAACCATGCCCAATACCTCATCATCAAACGCATGGCGGCCTTGAACGAAAACATTACCGTTGTCGGCGACGATGCCCAAAGCATTTATGCCTTTCGCGGCGCCAACATCCAAAACATTCTGAACTTCAAAAAAGATTATCCCGACAATAAACTCTTTCGCTTAGAGCAAAACTACCGCTCAACGCAAACCATCGTGGAAGCTGCCAACGGAGTGATTGCCAAGAACAAAGACCAGATTAAAAAAACCGTTTGGACCGAAAACGAGCAAGGGATGCCCATCAGTTTGCTGCGCGCCACTTCCGACAGCGAAGAAGGCACCTTGGTGGCCAACTCCATCTTTGGCTTTAAAATGGCCAACCAGTTGCCCAACAATCATTTCGTTATCCTTTACCGCACCAACGCCCAAAGCCGTTCCATTGAGGAGGCCCTGCGCAAACAAGGCATTCCTTATAAAATCTATGGCGGACTATCTTTTTACAGCCGCAAAGAAGTAAAAGACCTCCTCTCCTATTTCCGATTGGTCATCAATCCCAACGACGAAGAGGCTTTGCTGCGTGTCATTAACTATCCCGTGCGCGGAATCGGCAAAACCACCATCGAAAAACTGCAAGTGCTGAGCAACGAAAACCAATGCAGCATCATGCAGCTCATCAAGCAGCCAGGCAGCCATTTGGCCGACATCAACCGTGGAACACAAACCAAGCTCTATGATTTTGCTACCATGATCCAGAGTTTCATCGTTCAACTGGAAACAAAAACCGCCTTCGAGCTGGCGCAACACATTGCCAAATCTATTGGAATAGTGGCCGCCCTGAAAGATGAAGACAGCGTTGAATCGGTGAGCCGTATCGAAAATATCGAAGAGCTGCTCAACGCCATCATGGAATTTTCCGAACGCGAACCGGAACCCGGTGAACTGGGCGAAGAAGGCACTCCCGAACGTTCATTGGGTCATTTTATGCAAACCGTGGCCCTGCTCACCGATGCCGACAAAAAGGACGATGATGTTGAAAAAGACTACGTGAGCATGATGACCATTCACGCTGCCAAAGGCCTCGAGTTTCCTTATGTGTATATTGTTGGTTTGGAAGAAAATCTTTTTCCTTCCATCCAATCCTTAGGAACAAGGGCAGAACTTGAAGAAGAACGCCGTCTTTTTTATGTGGCACTCACGCGGGCAGAGAAAAAAGTAACCATCAGCTATGCCGAAAGCAGGTACCGCTGGGGAAACCTCACCATGAGCGAACCCAGCCGCTTTATTGAAGACATCAACGAAAAATTCATCGAAAGTCCCAAACGCAACCAAAAAGAACACAAAAAAAGCACTGCTGAGCTGCTCTTCGGAAGAACAATGCCCATGCCACAAGGAAATGTTGAACACAGCAACACCAATGCGTCCAATGAGCCTTTTGATGCCTCCGATATTGATGATCTTCAAAATGGAATGACGGTGGAGCATCAAAAATTTGGTAAAGGGAAAATTATCCAGCTCGAAGGTGCCGGAGCCAACAAAAAAGCTACTGTTTTTTTCAAAGGCATTGGGCAAAAGCAATTGTTGCTTAAATTTGCCAAGTTGCGCATTTGCGACGAAGGGGTCGAGTAGTTGACTTTCAACAATTTATTTAAAAAATAGCGTTTCCTACTTTTTTGTTACTTTTGCCGCTGGTAAACTCCCCAAAAAGCAATTACATTTAATTTCAGATCCATCAACTTATATGGAATACAATACTTTAAGACCAAAAATGATTGTTCCCGAATATGGCAGAAACATTCAAGCCATGATTGAGCATTTGCTCACCATCGAAGATCGGGTACACCGCACACAAGCAGCTTATTACATCGTAAGCATCATGGCACAGATGAATCCTCAGGCGAGAGAAGCATCAGACTATATGCACAAGCTTTGGGATCATTTGTTTATCATCAGCAACTACAGATTGGATGTGGATGGCCCTTACGAAATGCCTAAGCCCGAGATCATTGCAAAAAGACCACGTCATGTTGGCTACAACCAAAACGCCATTCGTTTTGGGCATTATGGTCATTACACTGCCAGGCTGATTCAAAAAGCCAACCATTATGACGATGGCGACGAAAAAGATGCCCTCGTGCAATCCATCGCCAACTACATGAAAAAACAATACCTCAGCTGGAACCGCGACTCAGTATCTGATGAAACCATTGCCGCCAACCTGAATGAGCTTTCGGGCGGTAGGTTAAATCTGGCCGAAGAAGCAAAACTCGTTTCTACCAATGAGATTCTTTCCAAATCGGGCTTAAACCCTGCTACCTCGCAACCCAAGCAAAAAAAGAAATACAACCAACGACCGGGAACGCAAGGGTATCAAAACCAGAAGAAAAAACACCGGTAGAAACCCTATTCAATATAATGAAAGGTAAAAAGCATTCGTTTTTTACCTTTTTTATTGTGGTGAACTACCTACTTATGAACCATATAGAATCGGCCAATACCAGCATCAGCCGAAAAACAGTAAATTCGACAAAATTTTAAGCAGATGGGATCATTCAAAATCAAAGGTGGCAGTGTATTAAAAGGTGAAATCACTCCACAAGGCGCCAAAAATGAAGCTTTGCAAATACTGAGTGCCTGTTTACTCACCGAGGAAACCCTTGAAATTTTTAACCTTCCTGATATTGTTGATGTCAACAACCTCATTGACCTTTTGCAAGCCATGGGCGTTGAGGCCACGCGTCACAGTGCCGATCATTTGAGTTTAAAGGCTGCCAACATCGAGATGAGCTACCTTTTGAGTGATGATTTTTACAAGCAGGCCTCACGCCTTAGGGGAAGCATCATGCTGGCTGGACCGCTGTTGGCTCGTTTTGGTAAAACTTTTGTTCCACAGCCCGGAGGCGACAAAATTGGTCGCCGCCGCTTGGACACCCACTTTATCGGACTTCAAAAATTAGGTGGAAAGCTTGAGGCCGACCCCGATAAAAGATTTTACGAATTTACCTCTTCAGGTCGCCTTAAAGGAACTTATATGCTTCTTGACGAAGCATCGGTGACCGGAACAGCCAACATTGTAATGGCCGCCGTTCTTGCCGAAGGCATCACAACCATCTTTAATGCCGCCTGCGAACCTTACTTGGTGCAACTGTGCAATATGCTGGTGCGGATGGGAGCAAAAATCAATGGCATTGGCTCTAATCTACTTACCATTGAAGGCGTTACACAACTTAAAGGCACCCAGCACACTATGCTTGCCGACATGATTGAAGTGGGAAGTTTTATCGGAATGGCCGCCATGACCGCCAGCGAACTGACCATTAAAAATGTAAACGCTGCTGCCCTTGGTATGATTCCGGATGTTTTTGCCCGCATGGGCATCAAAATTGAGTTTCGTGGCGACGACATTTTTGTTCCTGCTTACGACCATTACGAAGTGGAAACTTTTATGGATGGCAGCATTATGACCATCGCCGATGCTCCCTGGCCGGGCTTTAGCCCCGACTTGATTTCTATCATGTTAGTGGTGGCCACCCAAGCCAAAGGCAGCGTGCTGATCCATCAAAAAATGTTTGAAAGTCGCCTGTTTTTTGTAGATAAACTCATTGATATGGGGGCACAAATCATCCTCTGCGATCCCCATCGGGCCAATGTGATCGGCCTCGACAGAAAATATCCGTTGCGGGGAATCAGGATGAGTTCTCCTGATATCCGCGCCGGAGTGGCCTTGCTTATTGCAGCACTGTCGGCCAAAGGAACCAGCATCATTGACAATATTGACCAAATTGACAGAGGTTATCAACATATCGAGCAAAGACTACAAGCCATCGGCGCCCAAATTGAAAGGATTTAGACGTTTTCTGTCAAAATGGCAATGGAGAGGTGTTGGCAGTGTTTTTGATCAGGTGATAGACAAATTTAACTTCATAATGAAATCAACAAAAAAAGATATGAAACAAGAAGACATGGAAGAGTTTGAGGACATCCACATAGAAGAGGACCAAAAAAACGATGCTGACAAGACTGCGGAGAAAAAAGACAAGAAAAAGAACAAAAAAGACAAAAACAATGAAGAGGTGGAAGTGCTTCAAATGAAATTTGATGAGCTAAACGACAAATACTTACGTCTTTTTTCGGAGTTTGATAACTTTCGCAAAAGAACCATCAAAGAAAAAATTGAAATGAGTAAAACCGCCTCCGAAGAGGTGATTACATCCTTACTGCCCATTTTAGACGATTTGGAACGCGCCATTGCAAACATTCCTTCCGAGGAACAACTTAAAAGTCAATTAGAAGGCATTCAGCTCATTAGCAACAAATTGAATAAAACATTGGAGCAGAAAGGATTGACCGAGATGCAAACAAAAAATGCTGATTTCGACACCGATTTTCACGAAGCTCTTACCCATATCCCCGCTCCCGAACCTGCGTTGGTGGGTAAAGTGATTGATGAAATTCAAAAAGGATATACCCTCAACGGAAAAGTCATCCGCTATGCTAAAGTGGTTGTTGGCAGTTAAAAAGCAATTGAAATTATTATAATAAATGGCAAAAAGAGACTATTACGAAGTTCTTGAGATAGACCGCAACGCGTCGGAAACCGAGATAAAAAAGGCTTATCGCAAGCTCGCGCTCAAACACCACCCCGACAAAAACCCCGGCGATCATACTGCTGAGGACAAGTTTAAAGAGGCAGCCGAAGCTTATGAAGTGTTAAGCAACCCCGACAAAAAAGGAAAATACGACCGGTACGGCCATGCAGGCATGGGCGGCGGCAACGGTGGCTTTGGCGGTGGCGGCATGAGCATGGACGACATCTTCAGCAATTTTGGTGATATTTTTGGTGGTGCTTTTGGTGGTTTCGGAGGCGGTGCGTCTTCACGTGGCAGAAATGTTAACAGAGGTTCTAACCTTCGGGTGAAAGTAAAAATGAATCTTCAAGAGATTGCCACCGGCGTTGAAAAGAAAATAAAAGTCAACAAATACGTTTCTTGCAAACCTTGTAGTGGCACCGGTGCCGATCACGGCAGCTCGTATGCCAGTTGCTCCACCTGCCACGGAAGTGGTCATGTAACGCGCGTCACGAATACCTTTTTAGGCCAAATGCAAACCACGGCCACCTGCCCCACTTGCGGAGGCGAAGGAAGAATCATTACCAAGAAATGCGTGCATTGCCAAGGCAACGGTGTGGTGCGCGACGAAGAAATTATTTCCATCAATATTCCTGCCGGTGTTGCCGAAGGAATGCAACTCTCCCTAAGTGGCAAAGGCAATGCAGGCGCAAGATCAGGCGTTCCCGGCGATTTGATAGTGCTGATTGAAGAAGAAAAACACAACGACTTAGAAAGAGATGGCAACAACTTGATACACAATTTGTTTATCAGCATTTCAGAAGCGGCATTGGGTGCACAAGTTGAAGTTCCTACGGTGGACGGTAAAGCCAGAATGAAAATTGCCCCTGGCACACAACCCGGCAAAGTTTTGCGACTGAAGGGCAAAGGACTCCCCAGCGTAAATGCTTATGGATCAGGTGACTTATTAATCAATGTGAACGTTTGGATTCCTAAAGAATTGAACAAAGAGGAACGTGACATCATGGAAAAGCTTCAAAACGCTGAAAACTTTGCGCCCAAACCCACCGAAAGCGAAAAACGCTTCTTCGATAGAATGAGAGAGTATTTTAAATAGGCCTACTTTATGTTTGTACTTGAAGCCGAAAATATTGTAAAAAAATATGCCAACCACTTGGCTTTAAACAAGGTAAGCATATCAGTTCCGCAACAAAGCATTTTTGG
>JADYZK010000064.1 GCA_020853175.1 Bacteroidales bacterium | reverse complement strand
TGATAGGATTGGTTTTTACGCCATCGAACATGCCAGTATCAATAAAGCTAGGCGTTACGGTGGTGATTTGAATTCCGGTTTTAAGTGCTTGCATTTCCAGTCGCAAACTCTCCGACCAACCATACACTGCCCATTTGCTGGCAGCATAAACAGCCATTTTGGGATTGGCCAATAGGCCGGCAGCCGATGAAATAGAAACAATATGCCCATTGCCACGTGCAATCATAGCAGGTAAAAAAGCCCGTGCCGGAAGCATACAACCCAAAACATTCACGTTGATGGTACGCTCAATCTCACCTTTTTCGTGTGTATGGAAAAATTTTCCCGACACTATTCCAGCATTTAAAATTAAAATGTCGGGAAGCAAATTGTCTTGAAGCAGTGTTTTTGATGCGGCTTCAACTTCGTCAGCGTTTGAAACATCTACACGACAGCCTAAAGCCGTTTTTCCTGAAGTGGTGATTTCATTGATCACCGATTCCAATAGTTTGGCATTGAGATCCCAGATGATAAAATGACTTGCGCCCAGCTCCAAAGCCTTTTTCCCCATCAACAGGCCAATGCCCGAGGCACCGCCGGTGATCAGTACTTTCTTGTTTTCAAAATTGCTCATAGCGATGTTTATTCTATTTTTCTGGCTGAAAATGAATGCGAATGTAAATAAAACACAGGCAAAACGATGAAAATGCGCTATTTTTATTCAACCGTATTCCTTTTAATGCTATATCAAATGGGACAAAGTCAACACCCTAATTTTATGGTGAACGATAGTGCTCAAGAACAATTTAAAGAATTCAAAAAGCATTAAAGCGTTTTACAAGCCTCACCTACTTCTCAAAACAAACAAAAACGACACATTATGTTCGTTTTTTTGAATAACCATCACTTATCGGCAAGTATATTCTGTATCTTTGCACGTAATAATACCAGCCACGCTTCCCATTTGAACAGCGCACCCGGGCTGGTTTTCGATTTTTACAGGGACAACTTAAATTTATTATACTCTTGAAATATAATAAGTTACCAATTAAAATATCTGAGCAAGTATCAAAACTTAAAGACAGAGGACTTAAGTTTGAGAATGAATCAAGAGCTCAAAACTACCTCTCAAACATTAGTTATTATCGTTTGAGAGCATATACCTACCCCTTTCAGGACAACTTAAAGGAGGATCAACCATTTAATGTTGACATTTCTTTTGACCAAATAATAGAACTGTATGTTTTTGACAGAAAACTTCGGCTATTCATCTTTGAAAGTATTGAAAAAATAGAAGTCGCTTTAAGAACTCAGATCATCTATCATTTTGCTATACGTTATGGAAGTCACTGGCAACTAAAGCCTGAACTTTACAGAGATCAAACGCGATTTATCGAACACCTGGAAAGCTTACAAAAAGAAAGTGAAAGAAGTAATGAAACATTCATAAGCCACTATAAAAGTAAATATTCCGATCCAAAAGAACCACCTAGCTGGATGAGTTTAGAGGTAATCAGTTTGGGTTTGTTATCTAAAATTTTTCAAAACCTGAAAAAAGGACCTGAAAAGGATGCTGTAACTAACCATTTTGGACTTAAAGATGTGTCAATAATAGAAAATTGGATGCTCTGCTTTAGTACATTAAGAAATATTTGTGCACATCATGGTCGAATTTGGAATAGACGACTCATTCAAATCAAATTGCCCACTGATCCAACCCAAAGTTTCCTTAAAAATAAATCTATATACACAAACAAGCTGTATGCAGTATTATCATGTATCACTTATGTTTTGAAAATAATAGATCCAGAAAGTACATATAGTGCGCAGCTCAAAGGGTTAATGAAAACTTGCCCATTGGAACAGACAAAAGAGATGGGTTTCCCTGAAAACTGGCTGACCGAAGACCTGTGGAAATAAACTTAACTACAACCCGGCTTTTCCCATCAACAGGCCAATGCCCGAGGCACCGCCGGTGATCAGTACTTTCTTGTTTTCAAAATTGCTCATAGCGATGTTTGTTTTATTTTTGTGGCTGAAAATGAATGCGAATGTAAATAAAACACAGGCAAAACGATGAAAATGCGCTTTTTTTATTCCACCGTAATGCTTTTAATGCTCTATCAAATGGGTCAAAGTCAACACCTTAATTTTATGGTGGACGATAGCGTAAGAAATCGTCCAGTTTATGTAGATCATGTGGATCGTAACGGGCTGCTGGCAGGCGAGATAGGCTTGCATTTTCAAGAAGATTATGAAGCTTACCAACCCGAGACTGCGGTTGTGGAGCAGCTCAAATCTTTGGTGAATGACATCCAAATTACCATCATTTTTGGAAGCTGGTGCGGCGACAGTAAGGACCAACTCCCACGTTTTTTCAAGCTGTTGGACATGATGGATTTCGATACAGAAAAAGTGTTTGTCGTGGGCGTTGACAGTCAAAAAAAAGCCCGTGAAATTGACGTGCAACCCTATGCCATTGAAAAAGTCCCCACATTTATTTTCTATAAAAATAAAATAGAAATTGGAAGAATTATAGAAACGCCACAGGAGTCGTTAGAAAAAGATTTTCTGATGGTGGTGCAAAATGCCAACCGATAGCCACAGCCAACATACACTAATTTTATTTCTATTCATTAAATAATGAAGACAAAACATACCATCCAATCGTTGCGTGAAGTAATAGAAGAAGACCGAAGTAAAGGATTTACTATCGGTTTTGTTCCCACGATGGGTGCTTTACACGAAGGCCATCTCGAGTTGATGCGTAGGGCAAAACGCGAAAACGACCGCTTAGTCGTCAGCGTTTTTGTGAATCCCATTCAGTTTAACAACAAGGAAGACCTTGAAAAATATCCCCGCGATCTTGAATCTGATAGCGAAATGTTACTTTCAGTGGGTTGCGACTATCTCTTTGCGCCTTCGGTGGCTGAAATGTATCCCGTTCCCGACCAGTCTTCTTATGATTTTGGCGCGTTAGGCGATGTAATGGAAGGTGCTTTCAGGGCAGGCCATTTCAACGGAGTGGCCATTGTTGTGAGAAAATTGTTTGAGATTGTGGAGCCACAAAAGGCTTATTTTGGTGAAAAAGATTTTCAGCAATTGGCCATTATTCAACAAATGACCATGATGTTGAAACTGCCGGTTGATGTGGTTCCCTGCCCGATAGTTCGCGAACCCGACGGTTTAGCCATGAGTTCGCGCAACCAACGCCTCACCGCAGAGGAGCGTGCGCTTGCACCCAAAATTCATCAGATTCTTCAAAAAGCAGTGCTTTTAAAAAACGTTCTCAGCCCCCAAGAAATGCGAAAATGGACTTTTGAACAGCTGAGTGCCATTGCATCATTCAAAATAGATTACGTTGAAATAGCCGACGATAAAATGTTGCAACCCGTGCAGCATTGGAATGATTCCGAAGGCATGGTTCTTTTCGTAGCCTTGTTTCTGGGCAAAGTTCGTCTGATAGACAACCTGCGTATTTTTTAGTATTTTTGTCGGCCTTTAGGCGTGCAATTGTGCCACCAACAACAGCATCATGAACATCGAAGTTTTAAAATCGAAAATCCATCGCGCCACCGTAACCGAGGCCAACTTAGACTATATCGGAAGCATTGCCATTGACCTTAACTTGATAGAGGCAGCAAACCTCATTGAAAACGAACGGGTTAGCATCTATAACATTACCAACGGCGAACGATTCGACACCTATGTGATTAAGGGTCAGCGCGATAGCGGCATCATCTCACTGAATGGAGCTGCCGCTCGTAAAGTGGCTCGCGGCGACAAGGTTATCATTGTTTCTTATGCCTCCATGGATTTTGAAGAAGCCAAAACTTTCAAGCCAAGTATTGTTTTTCCTGATGATGCCAATAAAATCAGTTTGTTGCCTTGAAAAACTTTCTTATCCAAACGCTGAAATACCTTTTCTTTCTCGGCCTGGGCCTCTTTCTATTTTGGCTCAGTATGCGCAAGCTCAATTTCGATGAAATGATAAAAGAAATAGCTGCAGCAAACTATTATTGGGCAGCCATTGGTTTAGTTTTTGCCATCATCTCACATCTTTTTAGATCACTACGTTGGAACCTGCTCATTAACAGCATGGGTTATAAAACACGTCTTTCAACCACTTTTTATGCCCTGATGGTGGGCTATATGGCCAACACCGCCGTTCCGCGGATGGGCGAGTTCATGCGCTGTGGCGTGCTCTCGAAAAAAGAAAAAATTCCTTTCAATGCCCTCTTTGGCACCGTGATTTCCGAAAGGCTTTTCGACTTGATGGTGCTGATCATTTTATTGTTGGCCGTGGTGCTCTTCCAATGGGCACTATTAGGCGATTTCGTGCTCCGTATGACTGCTCCTTTTGTCGAAAAAATACAATCCAACTTCATCATGCTGATCACCATAGCGGGATTGGGTGTTTTGGCAATGGGCGCAATGATTTTTGTGTATTTCAAACACAATAACAAATTGCAAAAACTTCCCGGCTATGCCCGTCTTCACAACTTGATAATTGGCTTAACACAAGGCATCCGCACCATTGAAAAGATGAAACAAAAAGGACTTTTTCTGTTTCACACCCTGATGATTTGGTTTTTTTACATCCTGATGATTTATATTCCCTTCCGGATGATTCCCGAAACCGAGCATCTTAGTTTTATGGCGGGAGTTACGCTGTTGGCTATCGGCAGTTTAGGCATTGTGGCGCCCGTTCCGGGAGGCATTGGCGCTTACCACTTTATTGCCAAAGCAGTGCTTACCGAATTGTATGCCATTGGAGGTACCGCCGCCGGTAGTTTTGCTGTCATCACCCACGCAGCACAAACTGTTTTGAACGTTGTGGCAGGTGCCTTTGGTTATGTGATGCTCTTTTTTATTGACCACAAACAAGCATCCAATGAAAAACCTTGACCGTATTCAAAAGCGCATTTTAAACCTTGACGAGCTAAAAAAAGCTTTGGGAATTTGGCGCTTTCAGCAGAAAAAAATCATTTTCACCAACGGATGTTTCGATTTGGTGCATCTGGGCCATATTGATTACCTCAGCCAGGCCGCCGACCTTGGAGATGTGTTGATAGTTGGCCTTAATACCGATGCTTCGGTGCGCCGCTTGAAAGGCCCAACACGTCCGGTTGTTGATGAAAACGCTCGCGCTGTTTTGATGGCCTCGCTGCGTTTTGTGGATGCCGTGGTATTTTTTGATGAACCTACGCCTTATGACTTAATTCAACTTGTACAACCCGATGTTTTAGTGAAAGGCAAAGACTACAAAGCCGAAGAAGTGGTAGGTTACGATGTGGTGATGATCAAAGGCGGAAAAGTGGAAACCATTGAATTGGTAGAAGGTTATTCGACTTCCACACTGATTCAAAAAATTATTTTGGCTGAAAAATCATAAGTGTCTATTGTATAATGTATTAGGATTATTAAACAAAGCATTTATTACCAAAAAACCTGATTCGTTTGTTATGAATCAGGTTTTTTGTTTGATGTAAAATCGTTTTTTTTCTTATGCTTTTGGCAGCAACCATTGCTCGATGGCTTCCATTTGAATGGCAGGCAAATCAAGTTTGTTCTTTTTTCGGTAACCATTAAGTTTCTGCTGAATGACGGCAGCTTTCTCCGTCAACAAAGCTTCAACGGTTTGGAAACCGGCTTTTAAAAGGTGTTCGGCCCAATCGGGAGCTACGCCGATTTGAATAAAATCTTGAGGGCTTACAGCTTTCCGTATTTTTTCAGGCCGCATCTGCGGGAAAAACAACACTTCCTGAATGGAAGTTTGTCCGGTCATCAGCATCACCAAGCGGTCAATGCCAATACCCATTCCCGAGGTCGGAGGCATTCCGTATTCAAGGGCGCGGATAAAATCTTGGTCAATAAACATGGCCTCATCATCGCCCCTTTCTGAGAGCCTCATCTGCTCCTCAAAGCGGATGCGCTGATCAATGGGATCGTTAAGTTCGGTGTAGGCATTGGCAATTTCTTTTCCGTTGATCATCAACTCAAAGCGCTCGGTAAGCGAGGGATCGTTTCTGTGGCGTTTGGTGAGGGGCGACATCTCTACCGGATAATCGGTAATAAAAGTGGGTTGTATGTAGTGATGTTCACATTTTTCTCCAAAAATTTCGTCAATGAGCTTGCCTTTGCCCATGGCTTCATCGGTTTCGATACCTAATTTTTTGCACACTTCGCGCAGCTGTTTTTCATCCATTGAGGCCACATCAAAACCGGTATGTTCGTGAATGGCACCAAGGATTGAAATGCGTTTATAAGGTCTTTGAAAATCAATTGTTTTTCCGTTCACCTCCACTTTAGTGCTACCGGTTACCTCAATAGCTATCCTTTCGAGCATCTCTTCGGTAAAGCTCATCATCCAGAGGTAATCTTTGTAAGCCACATAAATTTCCATCACCGTAAACTCAGGGTTGTGGGTGCGGTCCATGCCTTCGTTGCGAAAATCTTTCGCAAACTCATACACGCCATCAAAGCCTCCAACGATCAATCGCTTCAGGTACAACTCATTGGCTACGCGAAGGTATAAAGGAATATCCAAAGCATTGTGATGCGTGATGAAAGGCCGTGCCGCCGCACCACCAGGAATGGGCTGCAAAATAGGCGTTTCAACTTCGAGGTAACCCTGTTCATTGAAAATGGTTCTCATGCTGTTGATGACGCGGGTGCGTTTTAAAAAAGTTTCGCGCACATTTTCGTTCACGATCAAATCTACGTAACGCATCCGATAGCGTTGCTCAGCATCAGTAAAAGCATCGTAAACCACTCCGTCTTTTTCTTTCACGATGGGCAGAGGACGCAACGATTTGCTCAACACCTTCAACGAGGTGGCATGAATGGTAATTTCGCCCATTTGGGTAGTGAAAACGAAGCCTGTTATTCCCACAATATCGCCAATGTCGAGCAGGCGCTTCAACACCGTATTGTAAAGGGTTTTATCCTCGTCGGGACAAATGTCATCGCGCTTAAAATACACCTGAATACGGCCTGTGGCATCTTGTAATTCCATAAAAGAGGCAGCCCCCATGATGCGGCGACTCATGATACGGCCCCCAATACTCACTTCCTGAAATAGTGTATTGTCGGAAGGAAAATCGCGATGAATTTCCTTTGCACTCACATTCACGTCGAAAGCGGCTTGCGGATAGGGATTAATTCCCAATTGGTACAACTCGGTTAGCGAATTGCGGCGAACGATTTCTTGTTCACTCAACATCAAACTCATATAGGTGAAATTTTTTGCAAAGATAGAAAATCCGGTGGAGTTGACCTACCGGCAAATGACAAGGCAATGGGAGGTGGGAATTTAAGGGCTGGTAAGACACTTTTTGCGAAAAATCATAAAAAAAAAGCGGGAGTTTTAGTTCCCGCTCTTTTATAAAACAAACAAATATCTATTTTATGATCAGTCGTTTAGAATACACTTTATCGCCTTCAATCATCAGGTTATATACACCTGAAGGTTGTTGGGTAAGGTTAATTTCATGACGGCTGTTGCTGCGAACGGAGAGGTTTTTCTGTTGATAAACCAGATTGCCTGCGCCATCAAACACCTGAATGTTAACCGATTCTCGTTTTGTTGAATTTAACTCTAAGCTGAAACGGCCATTGCTGGGGTTCGGAAACACCTGAATATCCAACGCATCGTTTTCGTTGATGCCGGTGCAATTTTTGAAGGTGATGATGATTTCCTCGCTGCGTGTTACGCATCCGTTTTCGGCAGTAAGATCCACCCAAAATGTTTGAGTTCCGAAACCAAAACCGGTGGTATCGGCGATTATAGCAGCTTCAACACTTCCGTTCGACCACAGCAAGCTGTAACCGGTCATATCAACGTGTAAGTTTTTCGGAATGCCTGCGCAAAGCGTTGTGTCATTTCCCAAAACAACCATCGGAGGCGCTTCATTGAAGGTAGCTTTAACGGTATCAGAAGCCATGCAGCCATTTTGATCAGTTACCTGAACCCAAAGGACATGTGTTCCATAACCAAATTCAGTCGCGCCGGCTTGAAGTGTTCCACCGGTTGATCCGTTTGACCAAAGGAAATCGGCCTCATCGTTGGCAGCATTAAAAGCCAGCGAAGTTTCGCCACAAATAGATTGATCGTCACCGAGATTTACTTCGGGTAACATATTGTAGGTTACTTGAATGGTATCAACTGAAGAGCAGCCATTCAGATTGGTTACCTCAACCCACAGTTCGTGCATTCCATAGCCTATAGCTTCTGCAGATATGTCGAGGGTTTGGGTTGTAGCGCCTGTTGACCAGTTAAAGGTAGCACCAACATTTCCGGCATCTAACATATAAGCCTCGTTTCCGCAGAAACTCAGGTCGTCGCCCAAAACAACTTCGGGAAGCGCATACACCACAAGGGAAACAGGTGTACTTTGAATGGTATCAAGTGCTTGAACCACAAAAGCGGTATAAGAAGTCGTCACTTCAGGACTTACCATAAAGCTTTGCTCGAGAGATATAACTGCACCTGCTTCATCTTTCCAGAAATAGCTTAAATCGCCTGTCCCACCAATCACCATAGAGGTAAGTTGAGCTGTTTCGCCAACACAAATGGCTGATGGTTCAACCATTGCTGAAATAGCAAAGTTGCTTACATTCAAATGAACAGGAACAATCGTCAAGGCATTCAACGGGTCATTACTGGCAAATTTGAGGTCAGCAAAGTAATCACCTTCTTCGAGATCAATAGCTTTAAAGGTAACGGCAATGGTGTCGGTGGCTCCGGGAGCAATCGTACCGAGGCTGGGCGTATAGCTCAACCAGCTGATGACGTTGAGGGTATAGTCTTCAACTTCGCCATAAGTTGTTGTGCCACAAGGTGACACAGCGCCGGTGTATGTGATGCGGATGCGCATACGTGCTGCCCCTGATTTTGCTCCCACGGGAGGATCAATGGTGGCAGTATAAGGTCCGTTGCCCGGTGTTCCGGAAACAGCAACAGGAGCATCATCAAACACGCCATTTTGGTCCCAATCCACCCAAACGCCGCATTGGTCGCTGCTGTAGGGGTTTCC
>JADYZK010000063.1 GCA_020853175.1 Bacteroidales bacterium | reverse complement strand
TGCCAAACGTCCATTCCACACGGCGTGTGTCTTTTTTAGAAAAGTTGGTAAGCGAACCTGTCGCCAACCCTCCGTTGGGGATGATAATCACCTTGTTGTCAACAGAAGTGAGCAAAGTGTTGAAAATCTGAATCTCGGCTACTGTACCCATATATCCCTGTGCCTCAATGAAATCGCCCACCTTGAAAGGTTTAAACAACAAGATGATGACCCCGCCGGCCACATTTTGCAGTGTGCCTTGCAAAGCCAAACCAATGGCCAAACCCGCAGCTCCCAACATGGCAATAAAACTGGTCATTTGAACGCCCACCATTCCTAAAACGGTGATGATGACCAAAATTTTCAGGGCAACGCTCAAGAAACTTTTCAAAAATGAGCGCAATGAAGGTTCTACATCGCGACGCTCCATCAATCGAACAAGGGCAGATTTAAGACGGCCTACCAACCAAAACCCAACAATAAGGGCTAAAATAGCACCTAACAACTTAAGGCCATAGGTGATCGCCAATTGCGAGGCATAATGTGTGAGTGTTTCAAGCTGAAGCGGGAATTTTTCAATGTTTTCTTCCATAGTGATGGTGTTTTAATTTGTTAAAAGCCTTTAACCCTTTTCAAAAAATGTTTGATGCAGCTCCAATTAGGCTGCGAACTTGGCCTTGTTACAGGGCTGTTTTCCTGATGGAAAACTAAGGCAATGGGGTTCAAAATCTACAAAAAACGATAGGCAGAGAAATGATTTTTCATTCTTAACTACCAACCGGACAAAAGTACTAAAAATTATCTTTTTGTTTTTTTGGAGGTTCACATACCCTAAGATCTATGAGTTCAAGCTATGAAAAGATACTTCTTTCACCAACAAAAAAGTCATGAAAAAAAGAAAAGCTGTTGTTTTTCAAAAAATACTTTACATTTGACGCACAAAAAATCTGAAAAATGAATCATTTCGCCGGCACTACCTATACTACTACCACTACCACAGTCCATTGTGTGGGAGGGAGTTATGAGGTTTAGCCTGTTATCAAACGACATACACACATCAGCACCGCCTTCCGACCACATCGGGAGGCTTTTTTTATCACAATAAACAACGCTTATGAAAATCTTGAAATTTGGAGGTAGCTCGGTGGGGACATCAGAAGCCATTGGTTTGCTGGCAGAGATTGTTAAAAAAAGCATCGCGACGGGCGAGCAACCTTTGGTGGTTTGCTCGGCCATGAGCGGAGTGACCGACCTTTTGGTACAACTCAGTCAAACAGCATCGCGCGGAAACGACACCACCGAAGCCTTCTGGCAGCTGCGCGAGAAGCATCTTCAGGTGGTGGAGGCTTATTTTTGTGAAACCCAAGGCGTGTGGAAGCAGTTAGAACAGTTTTTTACAGAGCTTCAATTTGTATTGGGCGGCATTGCTGCCTTGCACGAGTGTTCGGCACGTACACTTGATCGGGTGATGGCTTTCGGAGAGCAGCTTTCGTGCAGTCTTGTGAGTGCCATCTTGCAAGAAAAAGGTGTCGTAACAGTGTATGCCGATGCTCGAAAACTGATTGCCACCGACAATCATTTTGGCAAAGCCAAAGTCAATGAAGCCGTTACCAACGAACGTATTCGACTTTGGCATTCCGGATTAGGCGAAAAAACGGCTGTCGTCACCGGATTTATTGCTTCCGATGCACAAGGCGATACCACGACCCTTGGTCGTGGAGGTTCCGATTTCACTGCTGCCCTTTTTGGCGCTGCCTTGGCTGCCGATGAGATACAAATTTGGACTGATGTGGACGGTTTTATGACTGCCGATCCTCGCTGGGTATCTAATGCTTTTACCTTACATTCAATGAGTTACAAAGAAGCCATGGAACTTTCTTACTTTGGTGCAAAGGTTATTCATCCGCCCACACTAATTCCGGCCATCACCGCCAAAATACCCATCAGCATCCGCAACACCTTTCGGTCTGAGCATAAAGGCACTACCATCCAGCCTAACGCCGTGGGCAATGGACATCTCATCAAAGGCATTTCTTCCATTCGCAACGTAAGCCTCATCAATGTAGAAGGCAGCGGCATGGTGGGTCTAAAAGGTTTTGGCGGACGGCTGTTCAGTTGTATGGCCTCTGCCGATGTCAACGTGATCCTGATTACACAAGCCAGCTCTGAGCACAGCATCAGCTTTGCTGTGGTTCCCAACGACACCGATACTGCGCTTGAAGCCATTCAAAAAGAATTTGAATTGGAGTTGTTCTCTAATAAAATTGAAAGCCCAAAAGCGCAGCAAGGCCTCAGTATTTTAGCTGTGGTAGGCGAAAATATGCGCCATTCCAAAGGCCTTTCAGGAAAGTTGTTTCAATCGTTGGGACGTAGCGGAGTAAATGTGGTAGCCATTGCGCAAGGCTCTTCGGAACTCAATATTTCGGTAGTGATTGACGAAGAAGATTTGTCAAAAGCACTCAATGTAGTGCACGACTCGTTGTTCTTGTCGCCGGTAAAAACCTTTCACTTATTTATTGCCGGAACGGGTAGCATTGGCAGCGAACTTCTGAACCAAATTGCAGCCTCAGAGAAAAGCTTGCGCAAAGAACATCAACTCTATTTCAAGGTGATGGGCATCACCAACAGCCGCAAGATGCTTGTGAGCAACAAGGGCGAAATTCCCCTGAACGATTGGAGAGGGGAATTAAATATCAAGGGTCAAAAAGCTGATATAGAACAATTTATAGAGCAAATACACCAGCTGAATTTGCCCAACAGTATCTTTGTTGACAACAGCAGCAACCAAACTTTGGTGAACCTTTATCCACAATTTTTCGACCTCAACGTATCGGTGGTGGCCTGCAATAAATTGGGTGTGTCGGGAAGTTTTGAACAGTACAACCTATTGAAGCAAACCGCCCGCAAAAATGGAGTCAGTTTTTTCTACGAAACCAATGTGGGAGCGGGATTGCCTATCATCAAAACCATGCACGATTTGCGCATCAGTGGCGATCGTTTCCTCAAAATTGAAGCCATTTTATCGGGAACCATTTCCTACATCTTCAATCATTTTATTGGCGAAAAAAGCTTTGCCGAAGTGGTGAAAGAAGCACAGCAATTGGGTTTCACCGAACCCGATCCGCGCGACGACCTCAACGGTA
>JADYZK010000062.1 GCA_020853175.1 Bacteroidales bacterium | reverse complement strand
TGCCAAACGTCCATTCCACACGGCGTGTGTCTTTTTTAGAAAAGTTGGTAAGCGAACCTGTCGCCAACCCTCCGTTGGGGATGATAATCACCTTGTTGTCAACAGAAGTGAGCAAAGTGTTGAAAATTTGAATCTCAGCCACAGTGCCCATATATCCTTCGGCTTCAATGAAATCGCCCACCTTGAAGGGTTTAAACATCAAAATGATGACCCCGCCGGCCACATTTTGAAGCGTACCTTGCAGCGCCAAACCAATGGCCAAACCTGCGGCTCCCAACATGGCAATAAAGCTTGTCATTTGAACGCCCACCATTCCCAGAACGGTGATGATGACTAAAATTTTCAAGGCTACGCTCAAGAAACTTTTCAAAAAGGAGCGCAATGATGGCTCTACTTCGCGACGTTCCATCAAACGAACGACAGCTGTTTTTAAGCGGCCAACCAGCCAAAACCCAATGATTAAGGCTAAAATGGCACCCAACAATTTGAGGCCGTATGTAACTGCCAACTGCGAGGCATAGGTGGTGAGTGCTTCAAGTTGAAGCGGGAATTTTTCAATGTTTTCTTCCATAGTAGTGTGTTTTATTGTTTAAAAAGCCTTTCATCCCCCTTCAAGAAAGAAGCAAGACAACCCCCATTGGGGTGTGAAATCAGTGTTGCTTAAGGGATGGTTTTCTTATGAAAAACAAGGCAAATGGGTTCATAATAATCAAAAAGTTCGTCGGCAGATGGATGTTTTATCTATGTAATAACCTGCCTGACAAAAATACTAAAAAAAATCTTTTTGCTTTTTTTAAGATTCCTTTGCTCCAAGAACAAGGTTTTCAGACAACAAATTTAAACTATTCAGCAACGATACCAATTCTTAACTCATTGTTATGTGATGTTTTATGGAATTGAATTTTCATGGAATGAAAAAACATCCATCACCTACAAAAAAAGCATAAAAAAAGAAAAACTTTTGTTTTTCAAAAAAACCTTTACATTTGACGCACAAAAAAACTGAAAAATGTATCATTTCACCGGCACTACTTACACAACTACCACTACCACAGTTAGAAATGTGGGAAGCGCTTGTGAGGTTTAGCCGGTTATCAAACGACAATAACAACATCAACGAAGCCTTCCGACCACATCGGGAGGCTTTTTTTATCTTAAAAAACGACGCTTATGAAAATCTTGAAATTTGGTGGCAGCTCGGTAGGTAATGCAGAAGCCATTGGTTTGCTGACAGCCATTGTTCAAAAAAGCATCGCATCAGGCGAGCAGCCGTTGGTGGTTTGTTCGGCCATGAGCGGTGTCACCGATCTAATGGTACAGCTTAGCCAATCGGCATCGCGCGGAAACGACACCACCGAAGCTTTTTGGCAACTGCGCGAAAAACATCTTCAGGTGGTGGAGGCTTATTTTTGCGAAACCCAAGGCGTGTGGCGGCAGTTGGAGCAGTTGTTCACAGAGCTGCAATTTGTTTTAGGCGGTATTGCAGCTTTGCGCGAGTGTTCGGCACGCACCCTCGATCGGGTGATGTCCTTTGGTGAACAATTGTCGTGCAGCCTTGTGAGTGCCATCTTACAAGAAAAAGGCGTGTATGCCATCTATGCCGACGCCCGAAAGCTGATTGCTACCGACAATCATTTTGGAAAAGCGAAGGTGAATGAAGCCGTTACCAACGAACAAATTCGATTTTGGTATTCCGGATTGGGCGACAAAACGGCTGTCGTTACGGGATTTATTGCATCCAATGCGCAAGGCGACACCACAACATTGGGCCGCGGAGGTTCCGATTTCACCGCTGCCCTTTTTGGTGCTGCTTTGTCTGCCGATGAGATTCAAATTTGGACCGATGTGGACGGTTTCATGACTGCCGATCCCCGTTGGGTTTCCAACGCTTTTACATTGCAGTCAATGAGTTACAAAGAAGCGATGGACCTATCCTATTTTGGTGCCAAAGTCATTCATCCGCCTACCCTTATACCGGCCATCACCGCCAAAATTCCCATCAACATCCGCAACACCTTTCGGTCGGAGCGTGAAGGCACTACCATACAGCCTGCCGCCAAGGGCAATGGACACCTCATCAAAGGCATCTCTTCCATTCGTGAAGTAAGTCTTATCAACGTAGAAGGCAGCGGCATGGTGGGTTTGAAAGGTTTTGGCGGTCGGTTGTTCAGTTGTATGGCCGCGGCCGATGTCAACGTGATCTTGATTACGCAAGCCAGCTCAGAACACAGCATCAGCTTTGCGGTAATCCCCGGCGACACCCTTCCGGCCCTTGAAGCCATTCAAAAAGAATTTGAATTGGAACTGTATGCCAACAAAATTGATGTCCCCAAAGCGCAACAAGGCCTCAGTATTTTGGCGGTAGTAGGCGAAAATATGCGTCATTCCAAAGGCCTTTCAGGAAAATTGTTTCAGTCGTTGGGACGCAGTGGAGTAAATGTGGTTGCCATTGCACAAGGCTCATCGGAACTCAATATTTCGGTGGTAATTGACGAAGAAGATTTGTCAAAGGCACTCAATGTAGTGCACGATTCGTTGTTCTTGTCACCGGTAAAAACCTTTCACCTTTTTATAGCCGGCACGGGCAGCATCGGCAGCGAGCTGCTGAACCAAATTGCAGCTTCAGAGGAGAGCTTGCGTAAAGACCATCAACTCTATTTCAAAGTGATGGGCATCACCAACAGCCGAAAGATGGTTGTTAGCCACAACGGCGAAATTCCGCTAAACCAGTGGAAAGATGAATTGAACAACAAAGGTGAAAAAGCTGACATAGACCTCTTTATTGAAAAAATACAACAACTAAATTTGCCCAACAGCATCTTTGTTGACAACAGCAGCAACCAAAACTTGGCGGATCGTTATCCTCAGTTTTTCGATCTCAATGTATCGGTGGTGGCTTGCAATAAGTTGGGTGCGTCGGGAAGCTTTGAACAGTACAACCTATTGAAGCAAACCGCCCGCAAAAATGGCGTTAGTTTTTTCTACGAAACCAATGTGGGAGCGGGATTGCCGATCATCAAAACCATGCACGATTTGCGCATCAGCGGCGATCGCTTTCTTAAAATTGAAGCCATCCTTTCAGGAACCATTTCATTTATCTTTAATCATTTTGTGGACAACATCAGCTTTGCCGAAGTGGTGAAACAGGCGCAGCAATTGGGTTTCACCGAGCCCGATCCGCGCGACGACCTCAACGGGATGGATTTTTTGCGCAAAATGTTGATCCTTGCCCGTGAAGCCGGTTTGGAAGTGGAAATGGAACAGGTAGCCCTCGAGCCCTTACTGCCCGAAAGCTGTCTGAAGGCCAAAACAGTAGATGATTTCTACGAAGAGCTGCTGCGTAACGAACAACATTTCAACGCTTTAAAACAAAAGGCCACCGATGAAGACAAAGTTCTGAGGTATATCGGCCAGATCGAAAATGGAAAAATTCGTATCGAACTACAAAGGGTGGATCGTAGCCATCCCTTTTTCAGCCTCAGCGGAAGCGACAATATCATTACTTTTACCACCATGCGCTACAAAAACAACCCTTTGGTGGTAAAAGGCCCCGGCGCCGGTGCAGCTGTGACGGCAGCCGGTGTGTTTGCCGACATCCTCAGGGTAACCCAGAACTAATACTATAATATATTTTAATAAACATCAACACTTTACATCATATCAAATTCAATGAAAAATTCCAACTTTCGTAACATAAGGGT
>JADYZK010000061.1 GCA_020853175.1 Bacteroidales bacterium | reverse complement strand
GTAACGCCAGGCATTTCGGCCATGAACAATTGCATCCCGCCAATACCCAAAATAGGAAGAATGGCTACCGACAAAACAATGATCCCCATGCCTCCCATCCAATGCGTCAAACTCCGCCAATACAACAGGTCTTTTGACATGGATTCGATATCAATTAAAATGCTGCTACCGGTGGTGGTAAAACCCGACATGGTTTCGAAAAACGCGTCGGTGAATGAGGGGATAGCGCCGCCAAGATAAAAAGGCAAAGCACCAAAAAAAGAAGTAATCAACCAAGTGAGGGTTACAATGATATAGCCTTCGCGCTTTCCTAATACATTGGTTGACTTACGATTAAAAAGAAACATTAGCAATCCGCTGATAAAAGTTACCAAGGTAGCCACCACCATCGAATGGTTTTGGTTTCCATGAAAATGCCAACCAATGGGCAATGCCGTCAGCATAAAAACACTTTCAATGATCAACAAAAAGCCAAGGATACGGGCAATGAGGGTGAAATTTATTTCCTTAAAAAAACTTTTCATCGAAGCTTGGGATCAATTCAATTAATGAAATAGTTTTTCAACTTTATGAACTGCTGAAGGCATCACAAATACAACTACTTTGTCGTTTTCCTGCACTTGAAAATCGCCCACCGCGATATAAGCTTTTTCATCGCGTACGATGCCGCCTATGATGGAGCCATCAGGAATGTTGAGCTTGTTAATGGGTTTTTTGGTGATGGGCGAACCCGAACGTGCAATCATTTCCATGGCATCAGCTTCAATACCGCTCAAACACTTCAGCGTAAGCACTTCCGACCCCATGGTATAACGGACCATATAGCTGGCAGCAATTAGTTTTTTATTTATAATAGTGTCAATACCAATGTTTTGCGAAATATCAATATAGTCAATATTTTCAACCAAAGCAATTGTTTTTTTCACTCCGTTCATGCGGGCATGAAGGCAAGTAAGGATATTTGTTTCGGTGTTGTTGGTAACGGCAATAAAGGCATCCATGCTTCTAATATCCTCATCTTCCAACAGTTGTATGTTTCTGGCATCGCCATTTACAATCAGTGTATCCTCGAGGTAATCGGTAAGCACAATGCAACGGTCTTTGTCTTTCTCCACCATTTTGATGTTCATTTCCTTTTCGAGGCGTTTTGCGGTGATGCGTCCTACACGTCCACCCCCAATAATCATCACATTATGGATATCATGTTCCACCTTACCCCCCAGTTCGAGCAATTGTTCAATGGCATCGGGCTTGGTAATCACATACGCCAAATCATTGGCTTGAAACTGATCTTCGCCTCGCGGGATGAATGTTGACCGCTTTCTATGAATTGCTACAGCCCTAAAGTCCAGGTTTTTATATTCAGTAGCAATTTGGTTGAGCGACTTGTTCACTACCGGGGCCGAAGCTTCTAACTTGATCATAAAAAGCTGGAGTTTGCCATCGGAAAACTCAAACACTTCGGTGGCGGCAGTTTGTTTCAGAAGCGAGATAATTTCTTGGGCGGCAATATCTTCCGGCGAAATGAGGGCATCAATTCCCAGCTCTTGATAAATTTGGCGGTTTTGAAGGCTCAGGTTTTCCATGGTGTTCACACGGGCAATCACCTTTTTGGCACCTAATTTTTTGGCCAAAATGCACGTCATCAGATTGATGTTTTCTTCGTGCACGACCGAGATCACGAGATCGGCTTTACGCACATTGGCACGCTGAAGCACGCTAATGGAAGTTGAATCGCCGTTGATGGTCATCAAATCGGCATGTGATTCAATCATTTTGAGCAAGTCCTCATGCGGATCAACGATAGTGATATTGTGGTTGCTATTTACAAGCGATTCAGCAAGATGCAGCCCAACTTCGCCATCGCCGGCAATAATGATATTCATATAATAAGGTTAAGAATCAACGGGCAAATGTAGGATATTAAAGCCATCCCAATCAAGCGAAGTATTAAATTTGTCTCTGAAAACCAGTAGTTCAGCATGATTGGCCGTTGTTTCGACCAAACACTCTTTTTCCGCATACGCTTGCGAAACGTACATTCCCTTGGCATCGAGCAAGGCCGAATCGCCATTGTAGTCGAAACCCAAACCGTCTTTTCCCACGCGATTTACTCCCAAAACATAGGCTTGGTTTTCGATGGCACGGGCAATCAGCAGTTGTTTCCAAGGCCATGCCCGCACTTTGGGCCAGTTGGCCACATAAATCAAAAGATCGTAATCAAAAACACCCTGCTCAACTTTATTGCGACTCCACACCGGAAAACGAAGGTCGTAACAAATCAATGGTCTGATCTTCCATCCATTGAGTTCAACGTGCAACAGGGCATCGCCAGCTTCAATGCGCTCGTGTTCGCCTCCCATTCTAAAAACATGTCGTTTGTGGTACCGCTCAAAACTACCATCGGGACGCATCCACACCAAGCAGTTATAGTATTTTCCACCTTCGCTGATTAAAAGACTCCCACAAATTACCGATTGGAACTGCGTTGCCTTTTCGCGCATCCATTGCACCGAAGGGCCGTCAATGGTTTCAGCAAAAACATGCGGATCAACCGGAAATCCGGTCGTAAAAGTTTCAGGCAAAACAATGAGGTGGTTGTGCTGCTTTTGTTGCTCCAACAAAACATCGAAATGTTTGTGGTTGGCTGTTGAATCTTCCCAATGCAAAGCAGTTTGAAGATAGGCGATATTTAAATCTTGCATAAAACATCAGCAGCTTTTGAAAGTGTCGCCTCTTCTTTGGCAAAACAAATACGCAACAATTGCTGGTTGCTTTGCTTCTGGTAGAAGGATGACAAAGGAATTAGCGCGATGCCATGCTCTTTGACCAATCTTTCGGCGAAAGCCATTTCGGGCTCATGAGATATTTCATCGTATTGAAGCAGTTGGAAATACGTTCCGTAGCATGGCAACAGCTTAAAGCGTGAAGTACTGAGACGGCTGGCAAGATAATCACGTTTGGCTTGATAAAAGGGCGCCAGTTGGGTATAATGTTCCGGATCGGTTAGATAATCGGCCATGGCATACTGAATGGGCGTGTTGGATGCAAAAACAACAAATTGGTGCAGTTTTCTAAATTCGGCAGTAAGGGTAGCCGGCGCCAAAACAAAACCTGTTTTCCAGCCTGTGGCATGAAACGTTTTACCAAATGAACCAATCACTAAAGTGCGGTTCGCCAGATCGGGATACATACAAGCACTTCGATGTTGATGGCCATCGAAAATAATATGTTCGTACACCTCGTCGCTGATCACCAAAATGTCAGTTCCGCGCGTGATGGCTTCAAGTTGTTTCATGTCATCATCAGTCAATAAACTTCCCGTGGGGTTGTGCGGACTGTTGACAATAATCATCCGTGTGCGGTTGGAAATCATTCTTTTCACATCATTCCAATCGGCTTTAAATGAGGGTGCTGTAAGCTCCACATATTTAACCAACCCACCGTTTAAGCGTACCGCAGGGCCATAACTGTCATAAGCCGGCTCAAAAATGATGGCCTCATCTTCATCTTTTATAAAAGTGCTGATGGCCGTAAAAAGTGCTTGGGTGGCACCGGCAGTGATGGTAATTTCATCGTCAGGATCGTAAGCTACACCAAAGGTTTTTAGCGTTTTGGCAGCAATGGCGCGGCGCAATTCAATCACTCCGGGCATGGGCGCATATTGGTTGAACCCCTTTTTCATGTAGTGATTCACCTTTGAAATTAATGCCGATGAAATTTGAAAATCGGGGAACCCCTGCGAAAGATTTATGGCCTTATAGTCGGTGGCCATCTTCGACATTACAGCAAAAATGGAGGTTCCGGCATTGGGCAACTTTGAAAAAATATGTCCGTTGAATGAAGGCATGTTAGTTGCTATTTATGGTTGTAGTTTACACAAAAATAGTTTTGTTTTTGATGTAGATAGATTGTTTTGATTTTATAATGGGTCTAAATTAGGATTGGTTTTCACAATTCATTATTAAACAATACTTTATCAGACAAAAGCATTTTGTTTATCATCGGCATTGTTGCACCACCTTTTTGTGCTTTTACAGTTTGTCCACCAAAACTCAACAAATCAAACCTATAAACTGGTTTCTATGGTTTCTACGGCTGCACTCCAAAGCATTTCCGTATTTTTACCCTTTCAATCGTTTAACCCATGACAGAACCTCAACCGAAACTCTTTCTGCTCGATGCTATGGCATTGATTTACAGGGCATTTTTTGCCTTGAATAAAAATCCACGGATCAATTCAAAAGGTTTCAATACCTCAGCCATCTTAGGATTTGCCAACACCTTGTACGAGGTGCTGAAAAAAGAAAAGCCAACCCACATTGGCGTGGCTTTCGATACGGCAGCACCCACCCAACGCCATACTGATTTTGCTGAATACAAAGCCAACCGCGAAAAAATGCCCGACGATCTTTCTGCGGCCATACCTTATATTATTGAATTGGTTCAAGCCTTTAACATTCCGCTGCTCATGGTGGATGGGTTTGAGGCCGACGACGTGATTGGAACCTTAGCTAAAGCTGCTGAAAAAGAAGGTTTTATCACCTATATGATGACTCCCGACAAAGATTTTGGGCAGCTGCTGAGCGAAAACATCTTCATGTATAAGCCTGCCCGTGCCGGTGAAGACCCCGTGATTTGGGGTATTCCCGAAATTTGTGAAAGATATGGTATTGAAAGGCCCGAGCAACTGATTGACATTTTAGGACTGATGGGCGATGCCTCGGATAACATTCCCGGTGTGCCGGGAGTGGGCGAAAAAACCGCCACCAAACTCATTGCCGAATATGGTTCCATTGAAAATTTGTTGCAAAACACCGCCGATTTGAAAGGAAAACTTAAGGAAAATATTGAAAACAACACTGCTTCTGCGCTTCAATCCAAGCAGTTGGCTACCATCATCACTGATGTTCCTATTGTTTTTGAACCCGAGAAATTAAAGGTTTCAGCCCCTGATATGGAGAAGCTGAAAATTATTTTTGATGAGCTGGAATTTAGAACCTTCGCCAAAAGGATGCTTGACGATGCCAGCCGCGCCGCCGGCCAAGATGTTGCAAGGGAAAACAAAGTTGGGGCAACGATAGATCTTTTCAGCCAACTCGATGCTGATGAGCTCAATCCCTTTCAAAACACCAATAAAAAAACTTTGGCCGAAACGCCGCACGAATACCTCAGCGTTGCGGGCGAAAGCGAGGTAAAAGCATTGGTTCAAGAGCTGTTGCAGTATCCTTCTGTATGTTTCGACACCGAAACTACCGCCATTGATGCCCACACCGCCGAGCTGGTGGGAATGTCGTTTGCAGTAAAGCCTGCCCATGCCTGGTACGTACACTTGCCCGACAACTATCACGAATGTCAACAGCTGCTTCGGTTGTTTAAACCATTTTTCGATAACGAATCCATCGAAAAAATTGGACAAAACCTTAAATACGACATCACGGTATTGCGTTGGTACGACATTGAGGTGAAAGGGCCGCTTTTCGACACGATGATAGCGCATTACCTCATCGAACC
The DNA here is from genome assembly GCA_020853175.1 of Bacteroidales bacterium. GTDB lineage: Bacteria > Bacteroidota > Bacteroidia > Bacteroidales > F082 > JALNZU01. The sequence continues at coordinate 1,900 of JADYZK010000061.1, read as the reverse complement.
CGATCAACGCCACAATATGGATGCTTTGGCCGAAAACTACCTGAATTATACTCCGGTTTCCATTGAAACCTTGATTGGTAAAAAAGGAAAAAACCAAGGAACCATGCGAGATGCCGATCCCGAAGAGGTGAAAGAATACGCCGCAGAAGATGCCGATATCACTTTGCAGTTGAAACATGTTTTTGAGCCCCTACTCGAAAAATCTCAATTGAAAGATTTATTTCATCAGATAGAAATGCCGTTAGTTCCTGTGTTGGCTGCCATGGAAGCCGAAGGCGTGCGTGTTGATAATGAAATACTTAACCTGATTGGGAAAGAACTTGAGCTGGAAATAAAACAAATTGAAAACGAAATTTACAGTCTTTCGGAAAGCACCTTTAATATAGCTTCACCCAAACAGCTTGGCGAGGTTTTGTTTGAGAAAATGGGCCTCACCACCAACGCCAAAAAAACCAAAACAGGACAATATCCCACCGGCGAAGAGGTGTTGAGTAAAATGATTCACGCCCACCCTATTGTGCAACTCATCCTCGACTATCGCTCCCTTACCAAACTAAAATCCACTTATGTAGATACCCTTCCCGACTTGGTTAACCCGCGCGATGGTCGCATCCATACCTCTTACAATCAGGCTGTTGCTGCAACAGGGCGCCTCAGCTCCAACAATCCCAACCTGCAAAACATCCCCATCCGCACCGAGCGTGGACGTGAAATTCGGAAGGCTTTCGTTCCCCGAAACAAAAATTACATCCTACTGGCCGCCGATTATTCTCAAATCGAACTGCGAATTATCGCTCATTTGAGTGGCGACACTGCCATGATTGAAGCTTTTAACCAAGGCCTCGACATCCACACCGCTACAGCATCAAAAGTGTATAATGTTGCTATAGGGGATGTTACCAAAGAAATGCGCCGCAATGCTAAAATGGTCAACTTCGGAATTATTTACGGCATCTCGGCCTTTGGCCTTTCTGAACGGCTTGGAATCGGTCGTGGCGAAGCTGCCAACATCATCAGCAGCTATTTTAGAGAATACCCGGGCATCAAAACCTATATGAACACCCAAATTGAGTTGGCTCGAAAAAACGGATTTGTAGAAACAATGCTCGGTCGCCGTAGGTTATTGAGAGATATTAACGCCTCCAATAGTGTGGTTCGCGGTTTCGCTGAGCGAAATGCCATCAATGCACCCATTCAAGGAACCTCGGCTGACATGATTAAAATAGCCATGATTAAAATTCATAACCATTTAAAAGAGAACAACATGCAATCAAAAATGATTTTGCAGGTGCATGATGAACTTGTTTTTGACGCCCATCGCGATGAGCTTGAAAATGTAAAAAAAATCGTTATAGAATCTATGCAAAATGCAGTTAAACTGAGTGTTGCACTTGAAACTGAAGTTAATACCGGCGAAAATTGGCTCGAAGCCCATTGATTGCATTTTTCGTCACCACATCGCAAAACTAAAGAACTATTCACAAAAAAATAAAATGATGTCATTAAAAAAAATCTTACCGTTATTGCTTGTTGCAACCGTTGTAGGTATAGTCATTACCTTCGTTCAACACCAACCAGATCAAGATTCACGTGTTGTTTATGAGGCTTTTTTGCATCAGGCCATGAAAGAAATTCCAGATCACGAGGTGAAGCTCAAAGACATCCCTAAAGCCGACCGTCCGGATGTGGCGGCCATTCAAAATTACTTTCAAACCCTTGATCCAGACTTGGGATATGTGCCATTGAAACGTCAATACGCGGCATACATGCAAACGCAACAACAAGCCCAAAAAGGCAACCGTAACTTGACCATAAGCTGGCAAGGACAACGGGCCGACATGGGTGGCAGAACTCGTGCTATCATGTTCGATCCCAACGATATACAAGATAAGGCAGTTTT
>JADYZK010000060.1 GCA_020853175.1 Bacteroidales bacterium | reverse complement strand
TTTCAACGTGAACGGAAATAGATTCGTCTATCTTTTGTTGCAATGTCCCCAATTTACCTTTCACGGTTACGATGTGGTCGTTTGAAACGCTCACTTCAACACCTTGAGGAAGGCTAATGGGAAGTTTTCCTATTCTTGACATGGTATCTCTTTTATTAACTGATGTAACACAAAACTTCACCACCTACATTCAACCTACGGGCTTCCTTGTCCGTCATAATCCCACTCGAGGTAGAGATGATTGCGATACCGAGACCGTTGAGCACGCGAGGCAAACCCTCGGCATGAACATAGCGTCGGAGGCCGGGCCGCGAAACGCGTTCAATGCGTGTCATAGCGGGCATTTTGGTGGCCGGGTGGTATTTAAGAGCGATTTTTATCGTTCCTTGTTTTTCGTCGTCTTCAAACTTATAGTTCAGGATGTAACCTTTTTCAAATAAGATTTTGGTGATTGCCTTTTTAACGTTTGAGGCAGGCATTTCCACCACCCTATGTTTAGCCATGACTCCGTTTCTGAGTCTGGTCAAATAATCTGCAATTGGATCCGTATTCATTTCTTTACTGCTGTATTAAATTACCAACTTGCTTTTTTCACACCAGGAATCAATCCTTTGAGTGCCATTTCCCTGAAATTGATACGGGAAACACCGAATTGACGCATATAACCTTTGGGTCTTCCGGTAAGCTGGCAACGGTTGTGCAAGCGAACGGGGGAAGCATTTTTAGGTATGCGCTGCAATCCTTCATAGTCGCCGGCTTCTTTCAAAGCGGCGCGTTTGGCTGCAAATTTTTCAACCATTTTACGTCTTTTACGCTCGCGCGCTTTCATTGACTCTTTTGCCATGCTCTATGCTTTTTTTTGATTCTTAAAAGGAAGGCCAAATTCTTTCAATAATGCCAATGCTTCCTGGTCGGTGTTGGCCGTGGTAACAAAGGTAATGTCCATTCCGTTAATTTTGTTCACTTTATCAATGTCAATCTCGGGGAAGATAATTTGCTCGGTGATACCGAAGCTGTAGTTACCTCTTCCATCGAAGCCTTTGTCATTGATACCCCTGAAATCGCGAACACGCGGTAAGGCAACGGCCACGAGTCTTTCGAGAAACTCGTACATTTTGTCGCCTCGCAAGGTTACGCGCACACCAACGGCATTGCCTTTACGGAGTTTGAAGTTGGAGATGTCCTTCTTAGAAACGGTGGGCACAGCCTTTTGTCCTGAGATGGCAGTCATTTCTTCAATACCGTAATCAATTAACTTTTTGTCGGTGAGTGCTGCACCAATGCCTTGGTTTAAAGAGATTTTAACCAAGCGTGGAACCTGCATAACAGATTTATAACTAAACTGTTTCATTAAAGCAGGCACGATATCACTGCTGTATTGTTCTTGTAATCTGGGTTTGTAGCTCATTATTTAATAACCTCCCCTGTCTTTTTTGAATAGCGGACTGATTTTCCAGTTTTTTCGTCTAATTTACGTCCGATGCGCGTAGCTTTACCTTTTCCATCCACAAATTTGAGGTTGGAGATGTGAACGCCAGCTTCTTTCTGAACGATACCACCTTTAGGGTTTTCGGTATTTGGACGGGTGTGTTTCGATACGAAATTCACGCCTTCTACGATGGCTGATTGTTTTTCAACATTCACTTCCATCACCTTACCTTTTTCGCCCTTGTGGTCACCGGCGATAACGACTACGTTATCTCCTTTTTTTATGTGTAACTTGCTCATAATTCTTCAGCCAATTTTTATAACACTTCAGGTGCCAGTGAAACAATTTTCATGAATTGCTTTTCCCTTAACTCTCTGGCCACAGGGCCAAAGATACGCGTTCCGATCATTTCGCCGGTGTTGTTCAACAGCACTACGGCGTTATCATCAAAGCGAATGTAAGAGCCGTCATTGCGACGGGATTCTTTTCTTGTGCGCACCACAACAGCTTTCACAACGGCACCTTTTTTAACGGTTCCATTGGGTAAAGCACTTTTGATGCTCACCACGATCTTATCGCCGATACGGGCATATCTTTTACCACTGCCGCCCAGCACTCTGATGCAGAGTACCTCTTTGGCTCCGCTGTTGTCAGCAACGGCACATCTTGATTCTTGTTGTATCATACTATTTTGCCCTTTCGATTATTTCAACCAATCTCCAACATTTGTTTTTGCTCATCGGACGAACTTCCATAATGCGCACTTTGTCGCCAATGTTACATTCATTTTTTTCGTCGTGGGCCATAAACCGGCTTGTCTTTTTCACAAACTTGCCGTAGATGGGGTGCTTCACTCGACGTTCAATTTCCACGGTAACAGATTTGTCCATCTTGTTACTGGTAACGACACCGGTTCTTTCTTTTCTTAAATTCCTTGTTTCCATCTTTACAAGTGATTATTGTTTATTAGTAGTTGCTTCCGCTTCGCGATGCCTTAACTCTGTCATGATACGCGCAATGGTTCTGCGGTAGGTTTTGATTTTGTTAGGGTTTTCGAGTGGCGAAACAGCGTGGTTTATTTTGAGGCGAACCAATTGTTTTCTTTCCTCATCAAGCCTTTCCATCAGGTCAGCTGTGCTTAACTCTTTGATTACTTCTTGTTTCATAGCTGGTATTAGTTTGCTTCAACGTAATCTCTACTGACTACAAATTTTGTTAAGATGGGCAGCTTTTGAGCAGCGAGGCGCAGGGCTTCGCGAGCTACTGCTAATGGCACACCCTCAGCCTCGAATAGGATACGTCCGGGGGTTACTGGTGCAACGAAATATTCAGGAGCTCCTTTACCTTTACCCATACGTACCTCTGCAGGTTTTTTGGTAACCGGTTTGTCGGGGAAAACCCTGATCCATATTTGGCCTTCACGTTTCATGTGGCGGGTAACTGCCTGACGGGCGGCCTCGATCTGACGACCGGTGAGCCAAGCATTTTCCAGTGCTTTTATGCCGAAGGTTCCAAAAGCCAGTTGATGTCCGCGACCCGCAAGCCCTTTCATCCTTCCCTTCTGTTGTCTTCTAAACTTAGTCTTTTTTGGCTGTAACATTGTTACTGGATATTAAATTGAAAATAGTTTATTTGCGTCTTCCTCTTTGGCGAGGTGCTTGACCTTGTGCTTTAGGCGCAACGGGTTTTTTTACGTTACCGCCTACAGTAGTAGGAACAAGCTCGGGTTTGCCATAGATTTCACCTTTGCATATCCAAACTTTGATACCGATACGTCCATAGGTTGTGTGGGCCTCCACCAACGCATAGTCAATATCAGCACGTAAGGTGTGCAAAGGAATACGTCCTTCTTTATATGATTCACGACGGGCCATTTCAGCACCACCCACACGACCTGAGATCAAGACTTTGATACCTTCGGCACCAATGCGCATAGTCGAGGTGATGGCGGTTTTAATCGCACGACGGAATGAAATACGTCCTTCAATTTGCTTTGCAATCGTAGAAGCTACGATATGTGCATCAAGCTCAGGGCGTTTAATTTCACTAATGTTGATCTGAACTTCTTTTCCGGTAAGTTTTTTCAACTCTTCTTTGAGCTTGTCAACTTCTTGACCACCCTTTCCAATAATCATACCCGGACGAGCTGTTGAGATGGTCACGGTTACAAGTTTCAGTGAGCGTTCAATAGAAATCTTTGAAATACCTGCTTTTCCTAAACGTGCATTGAGGTATTTACGGATTTGGTCATCTTCAACGAGCTTGGCAGAGAAGTCTCTTCCACCATACCAGTTAGAATCCCAACCTTTAATGATTCCTAACCTAAGTCCTATTGGATTCGTTTTTTGTCCCATTCAAATATATTGCTTAAAGGATTGATCAATTTAGTTTATCTGCTGACGGTTTACTGTCGAGAACCATAGTAACGTGGTTAGAACGTTTGCGAATACGGTGTGCCCTTCCTTGTGGAGCAGGCAAAACACGTTTCAACATAGTACCGCAATCAACAAATACTTCTTTTACATATAGCGTGCTGTAATCTACACGTTCGCCTGCATTCTTGGCTTCCCAGTTGGCAATAGCAGAGCGCAACAGCTTCAATAGACCTTTGGATGCTTCCTTAGGTGAAAATTGAAGGCCATACAGTGCCACTTCTACATTTTTTCCACGAATCATATCGGCCACAAGACGCATCTTCCTTGGTGAGGTAGGAATGTTACGCAATGATGCCATATATTGGGTCTTCCGAGACTGTTTTCTCTCTTCAGCTCTCTGGTGTTTTCTAGCTCCCATTGTTTCCCTTTTCTTTATTTTTTACCTTTATCTTTTTTACCGGCATGACCTCTGAAGATGCGTGTAGGTGCAAATTCTCCAAGTTTATGTCCTACCATATTTTCAGTTACATACACAGGTATGAACTTGTTTCCATTGTGCACTGCTATTGTTTGTCCAACAAATTCAGGTGCAATCATGGAGGCTCTCGACCAGGTTTTGACAACTGTTTTCTTGTTGGATTCAACGTTCTCCAATACTTTCTTTTCAAGTTTGTAGTGGATAAATGGACCTTTTTTAAGCGAACGACTCATTGTGTGATGATTATTTCTACCTGGTTATATTATTTCTTTCTTCTCTCAATGATATACCTGTCGGAACTGTTTTTCTTGCTCCGGGTTTTGAAGCCCTTTGCAGGAATACCATTTCTTGAACGAGGATGACCACCGGTTGCGCGACCTTCGCCACCACCCATAGGGTGATCCACTGGGTTCATTACAACACCTCTTACGCGTGGGCGACGTCCTAACCAACGGCTGCGACCGGCTTTCCCTGATCTCTCGAGGCTGTGATCGCCATTGGATACCATTCCTACAGTAGCTTTACATGTTTGCAACACCATACGGGTTTCTCCACTAGGCATTCTCAAAATGGCATATTTACCATCTCTTGTCATCAGCTGAGCATAGGTTCCAGCACTGCGGGCCATTTTTGCTCCCTGTCCAGGACGCAACTCTACGTTATGGATCACTGTACCGAAAGGAATATCGCTTAAGAACAATGAGTTACCTACATTGGGCGCGGTGTCTTTTCCGGAGTTAATGACTTGGTCAACTTTTAAACCATTGGGAGCTAAGATATAGCGTTTTTCGCCATCGGCATAGCTGATCAGCGCAATACGGCCAGTTCTGTTGGGATCGTACTCGATGGTTTTAACAACACCGGGAATACCGTCCTTATCGCGTTTGAAGTCAATGATTCTGTATTTTTGTTTATGACCGCCCCCAACATTTCTGATGGTCATTTTACCGCTACTATTACGCCCTCCGGATCTTTTTCCCGGGGCAACCAGCGACTTTTCAGGAGTACTGGCAGTGATATCGTCAGACGTATTTAAAATTTTAAATCGTTGACCGGGGGTTGTGGGTTTGAATTTCTTTAAAGCCATTTATCTAAATGTTGCTGAAAAAATCAATAGTTTCACCATTTGCCAAAGTAACTACTGCCTTTTTGAATGCAGAAGTCTTTCCGGCAATTACACCTGTTTTGGTAAAGCGAGATTTACGCTTTCCGGCATAGTTCATCGTGTTCACCGTGCTCACTTCAACGCCGTACAAATCTTTGATGGCGGTTTTAATTTGAAGTTTATTGGCACGTTTATCAACGATAAAACCATAATGCTGAAGCTTCTCGCCTAAGGCGGTCATTTTTTCCGTTACTATCGGTTTTACAATGATGTTCATCGTGTTAAGCGATTTAATGTTCGTTATTAAGCGAGTATATCTTCTAATTTGGGTAATGAACTCTCAACAAAAAACAATTTGTTTGCTCTGAGAATTTCATAGGTGTTCAAGTTATTGACCGTGATCACCGTTGTGTTGGGGATGTTGCGTGCCGACAAAACTACATTGCCATCTACACCACTCATCACTACTAGGTTTTTCTTGCCATTTACTTTAAAGCTTTCGAGCATCGCCATGAACTGTTTTGTTTTTGGCGTATCGAATGTGAAGTCTTCCAACACCACGATTTGAGCGTCTTTGGCTTTGTAAGCCAGAGCCGATTTACGGGCCAATTGTTTCAACTTTTTATTCAACTTGAAGCTATAGTCGCGTGGTTTAGGGCCGAAGACACGACCACCACCTACTAACAGAGGCGATTTAATGCTTCCTGCACGTGCAGTACCTGTACCTTTTTGACGTTTTAGTTTTTTGGTACTTCCGGTAATCTCGCCTTTTTCTTTGGTTTTGTGTGTTCCTTGACGCTGATTGGCCAAGTACTGTTTCGCATCCAAATAAATAGCGTGATCATTGGGCTCGATACCAAAGATGCCATCATGTAACTGGGCCATTTTGCCAGTCACCTCTCCATTAATTTTATGAACTGCTAATTCCATCTCTCAATTTTTAAAAATCCGTTTTTGCCACCTGGAACCGCACCTTTAACTAAGAGCAAGTTCTTTTCCGGAATGATTTTCACAATTTGAAGGTTAATCACTTTCACGTTTTTACCTCCCATACGACCGGCCATACGCATACCTTTGAACACGCGTGATGGATAGGATGAAGCACCGATGGAACCGGGAGCTCTCAAACGGTCATGTTGACCGTGTGTGGCATCACCAACACCCTTAAAGCCATGACGTTTCACAACGCCTTGAAAACCTTTTCCTTTGCTTATACCAACCACATCCACAAATTCGCCTTCCATAAAAACCTCAACGGTAACTACTTCACCGAAAGATTTCTTTTTTTCAAAGCGGCTAAATTCAGAAACTCTTCTTTTGGGAGTAGTTCCTGCTTTCGCAAAGTGGCCAATAAGCGCTTTGGGGGTATTCTTCTCTTTCTTATCGGCAAAAGCCAACTGAACAGATTCGTAGCCATCAACTTCTTTCGACCTGATCTGTGTTACGACACACGGACCTGCTTCGATAACGGTAACCGGAATATTCTTCCCGTTCGCGTCAAACACACTGGTCATCCCAATTTTTTTTCCTAATATTCCTGACATATCTAAAGTCTTTTAAATATCAACTAACCTTTGCTCCTGCTAAAGTTATACCTTAATTTCCACTTCTACACCACTCGGCAACTCAAGCTTCATCAACGCGTCAATCGTTTGTGATGTTGAGCTGTAAATATCGAGAATACGCTTGTAAGAAGATAACTCGAATTGCTCTCTTGATTTCTTATGCACGAAAGTTGAACGCAATACGGTGTAAATCTTCTTATCAGTTGGTAGAGGAATAGGACCGCTTACCACTGCGCCAGTTGTTTTTACCGTTTTGACGATCTTTTCAGCTGATTTATCAACCAGATTATGATCGTACGATTTTAATTTTATTCTAATCCTTTGGCTCACTTTGTAGATTATTATTGTTATTACCTATTTGATAATCCCTTTAGCTTTGTTAATTACAGCTTCTGCAATACTTTCGGGGGCTTGCGTATAATGACTAAACTCCATACTTGAGCTGGCTCGGCCTGAGCTGAGCGTGCGCAATGAAGTAACGTATCCAAACATTTCCGACAATGGAACATCGGCTTTGATGATTTGAAGGCTGATTTTTGCAGACACTTCACGTAAAACAGCGCGACGCTTGTTCAAGTCGCCGGAAACATCACCCAAATAATCGTCGGGAGTGCTTACTTCAACTTTCATAATGGGCTCAAGGATAGCTGATTTGGCTTTACGACAAGCGGTTTTAAAGCCCATACGTGCTGCCATTTCAAACGACAAGCTGTCGCTATCCACGGGATGGAATGAACCATCAATCAAACGCACTTTCATGCTGTCAATAGTATAACCGGCCAAAACACCATTCGCCATAGACTCTCTGAATCCTTTTTGAATAGCTGGCAGGTATTCACGCGGGATGTTTCCACCTTTAACCTCATCAACGAATTGAAATCCAACAACACCCTCGTCGGCAGGTCCGATCTCAAACTGAATATCGGCAAATTTACCACGACCTCCCGTTTGTTTCTTATATACTTCACGATGTGAGGCACTGGTCAACAAGGCTTCTTTATAAGCTACTTGCGGACGACCTTGGTTGCACTCAACTTTAAATTCGCGTTTCAAACGATCTACAAGAATTTCGAGATGCAACTCACCCATACCGGAAATGATAGTCTGACCAGAATTTTCGTCGGTATTTACTCTAAAAGTAGGATCTTCCTCAGCCAATTTGGCCAAAGCCATACCCATCTTGTCCATGTCGGCTTGTGTTTTTGGCTCAATAGAAACACTGATAACAGGTTCGGGGAACGACATGGCTTCCAAAATAATTGGACGACTTTCAAGACACAAAGTATCGCCGGTGCGGATGGTTTTAAAACCTACGGCAGCTCCAATATCACCAGCTTCGATGCGATCGAGCGGATTTTGCTTGTTGGCATGCATTTGCATGATGCGCGAAATACGTTCTTTTTTGCCAGTATTGGCGTTAAAGACATAAGAACCCGCATCAAGCGAACCCGAATAAACACGGAAAAAGGCAATACGACCTACAAAAGGATCGGTGGCAATTTTAAAAGCCAACGCACTGAAAGGCGCATTGGGATCAACTTTTCTGTGCTCTTCTTTTTCAGTATCGGGATTTATACCAACAACATCATCAATATCGAGTGGGCTGGGCAAGTATTGCGCAACACCATTGAGGAGCATTTGAACGCCTTTGTTTTTGAAAGAAGCACCACACATTACAGGTGAGATGCGCATTTCTACAGTTGCTTTACGAATCTGAGCAATCATTTCTTCCTCGGTAATAGAGGTAGGATCATCCATAAATTTTTCGAGCAGCTCATCGCTGTCTTCAGCCACGCTTTCGATCAGCTTTAAGCGGTATTCTTCAACAGTATCCACAAGGTCAGCAGGAATATCAATTTCGGTCATGATCATTCCTTTCGAACCATCTTCCCAAATATAGGCCTTGCTGGTGATTAAATCAACGACACCACGAAAGGTATCTTCTTCACCTATAGGGATTTGCAGCGGAATAGGATTGGCTCCTAAACGCTCTCTAATCTGTTTTAAGACACTGAAGAAATCAGCACCATTGCGATCCATTTTGTTTACAAAACACAGGCGTGGTACTTTATATTTGTCGGCTTGACGCCAAACGGTTTCAGACTGAGGTTCAACACCACCCACTGCACAAAATAATGCAACGGCGCCGTCCAACACACGCAAAGAGCGCTCTACCTCAACGGTAAAGTCAACGTGGCCAGGGGTATCAATGATATTGATCTTGTAATTGTTGTGATTATAATCCCAAAAAACGGTGGTAGCAGCAGAAGTGATGGTAATACCACGTTCTTGCTCCTGAACCATCCAGTCCATGGTTGCACCGCCTTCGTGCACTTCACCTAATTTATGGCTACGGCCAGTGTAATACAGAATACGTTCGGTAGTAGTAGTTTTACCTGCGTCAATATGGGCCATGATGCCAATATTGCGGGTGTAAAGGAGTTTGTTTAATATGTTTTGGTCAGATGCCATTTTTTTTCTCTCTCTTCTCGCTTAATTAGAATCTGAAATGTGAGAAGGCTTTATTTGCCTCAGCCATTCTGTGGGTATCTTCTTTTTTCTTGAAAGCAGCACCTTCTTCTTTATAAGCGGCCAAGATTTCGCCGGCTAACTTCTGACCCATTGTTTTTTCGTGACGACGACGGGCATAACCAATAAGGTTTTTCATGCCGATAGACATCTTACGACCGGGACGGATTTCGGAAGGGATTTGGAAAGTGGCTCCACCGATACGACGGCTGCGTACTTCTACGGCAGGGGTCACATTGGCCAGGGCTTTTTTCCATACTTCTACGCTATCTTCGTTGATTTTGGCCGAAACAATATCCATTGCTTCGTAGAAGATTTTGTATGCTACGTTCTTCTTGCCTTCATTCATGATGTTGTTTACAAATTTTGTAACCAAAACATCACTGAATCTTGGGTCGGGAAGAATAATTCTTTTTTTGGGTTTAGCTTTTCTCATTGCTAACAGTTCTAAGTCTTAATAAATATGATGACTATTTCTTAACCTTTGGACGCTTGGTACCGTATTTGGACCGGCGTTGCTTTCTGCCTTCAACACCTGAGGTATCGAGAGCACCACGGATAATGTGGTATCGCACACCTGGCAAGTCTTTTACACGACCTCCGCGAATCATCACGATGGAGTGTTCTTGCAAGTTGTGGCCTTCACCGGGGATGTAAGCATTAACTTCCTTTTGGTTGGTTAAACGAACCCTGGCTACTTTACGCATGGCAGAGTTTGGTTTTTTAGGTGTTGTGGTGTACACACGGACACACACCCCACGACGTTGAGGACATGAATCGAGGGCAGGCGATTTGCTTTTGTCAACCAGCTTCTGGCGTCCCTTGCGCACTAATTGTTGAATAGTAGGCATTTTGTACTGTTTAATTTTTTTGTTATGAACCCCTTTTTTGGGAGCGCAAAAGTAGTATAATTTTCTTAACTAACAATATGCTGTCAATCTAATCTTGGGGAAATAGCATCAAGGAGGGAAAAGCCAGACCGGCTATAAACCCCACAAAAACCGCTCAGAACGTTGCTTCTTGGCTTTTGTGTAAGAAACCTATATCGGTTAAACTTTTCAGGTTCCTTTCAACTATATCGTTTCCAGTATAATCCAACTCTTATCGAATTGGGGCTGCAAAATTACACAATAATTTTACCCACGCAAATGTTTTTTTACTTTTTCTCATTTATTTTATCAACAACAGCTTGAAATACAAGGCTGTTTTTGTGTAAACCGACTGTTAAATACCCTTCCAGACTATTTCCTTTCCTTTCAAAGAAGGCCCAAAACGCCAATTCATCCTTTTTTTTCAACTCAATTGTATCTGTTTAAGTACAGGATGTGAGCCAATAAAGTCACAAAGTGTAGCTGCTCTTACTGCGAAAAATTCCTTCAGCTAACTTGAGTACACCTATATATTATAGTATGCCTATTTTGGCACTTTGAATGGCAGGTTTCAAGTTATGGTGGATCGAAAGGGTTTGGAAAGGTGGAGCAATACAACGGTTCACTTCCGAAAAAAATTGAAATATTCTTCACCAACATAGAGGTATCTAACGGAAAGTTAGAGAAACCTAAAAAACAGATTGCCGATTTGAAAATTTGAAGCCTGCATAAATACTGGCGATCTATAAGAAAACCATTATCCTGACGTCAGGAAGATGATCACTCTGGGGAAAGCTGCTAAAAGTGAGATTGAATATCTCCTTTTAACTCGGTATGCTTGATAGAAAAAAAGGTGTTGAACGGCTCGAAAAAGAAGAAATGACGCTCACAATTTTGATACATTTGTGCTTCTTGAACTGATTTCAAAAAATGAACCTCGACCAATACCTTAAAAGCCTCAACCAACGCTACCAACTTGGAAACGCGACCGAGCATACCTTCCGTGGCGACTTGCAACAACTGATAGAAAGTTTGGCACCTACCATCAGGGCCACCAACGAACCCAAACGGCAATCGTGTGGCGCACCGGATTACATTTTGACCAAAAAAGATATTCCCGTCGGGTTCATCGAGGCCAAAGACATGGGCGACAAAGACCTCGAAGGCGCAAAGAATGCAGGAAACAAAGAACAGTTCGACCGCTACAAGGCTTCGCTGAACAACCTCATTTTTACCGACTATCTGAATTTTTTGCTCTATCGCGACGGACAATTTGTGACCAAAATTGCCATTGCTGAAATGACCGACAAAGGCATCAAACCCTTAATCCAAAATTTTTCAAGCTTCGAAAACCTCATCAAAGACTTTTGCTCCCACATTGGACAAACCATCAAAAGCTCCAAACAACTGGCAGAAATGATGGCCGGCAAAGCCCGACTGCTTTCCGACGTGATTGAAAAGGCTTTGACAAGCGACGAAGAAAAGCAGGAAGACAGCACGCTCAAAGACCAAATGACAGCTTTTAAGGAAATTCTGATTCATGACATTACACCCAAAGGATTTGCCGATGTGTATGCGCAAACCATCGCTTATGGCATGTTTGCCGCACGTTCGCACGACCCGTCAATAGGCTCTTTCAGCCGACAAGAAGCTGCTGAACTCATTCCGAAATCGAATCCGTTTTTAAGAAAATTGTTTGGTTACATTGCCGGGCCCGACATTGACGACCGTATCAAATGGATTGTTGACGGTTTGGTGGACATCTTTTTGGCGTGCAACGTGGAAGAAATTTTGAAAAACTATGGCAAAGCAACCAAAATGGAAGACCCGATCATCCATTGTTATGAAACTTTTTTGAGTGCCTACGACCCCAAATTGCGCAAAGCCCGCGGCGTTTGGTACACCCCGGCTCCGGTGGTGAACTTTATTGTTCGGGCCGTTGACGATATTTTAAAAACCGAATTCGACTTGCCTCAAGGACTGTCCGACACCAGCAAAACCACCATCAAAGTTGAGCTGCAAGGCAAAAAGATAGAACAAGAAGTGCACAAAGTGCAGATTCTTGATCCGGCAACTGGCACAGGCACCTTTTTGGCCGAAGTGATCAAACACATTCACAAAAAGTTTGAAGGTCAACAAGGCATTTGGAGCAGCTATGTCGAAAACCATCTTTTGCCACGCCTCAATGGCTTTGAGCTGTTGATGGCAAGTTATGCCATGGCCCATTTGAAACTGGATTTGCTGCTCAACGAAACAGGCTACAAACCAACAAGAGATCAACGCTTTAGAGTGTATTTGACCAACAGCCTCGAAGAACACCACCAAGACACCGGAACCCTTTTTGCCAATTGGTTGAGCACCGAAGCCAACGAAGCCAACCGCATCAAACGCGATACCCCCGTGATGGTGGTGATGGGAAACCCGCCGTATAGCGGGATTTCATCAAACAACGGAGAATGGATTAGCAAACTTATAGAAGATTACAAATACATTGATGGCGTTCATTTTAATGAACGTAAACCTTGGCTAAATGATGATTATGTAAAATTTCTGCGTTACGGACAGCATTTTATTGAAAAAAACGGAAGTGGTATTTTAGCTTTTATTAATCCCCACGGATTTTTAGACAACCCAACTTTTCGGGGTATGCGTTGGCATTTGTTGAAAACGTATGATAAAATTTATACCATAGACTTACACGGAAATAGCAATAAAAAGGAAACCGCACCAGATGGAAGTGCAGATGAAAATGTTTTCGATATTATGCAAGGGGTTTCAATAAATATCTTTATAAAAACAGGAAAGAAAACGACAAACGAACTCGGCAAAGTATTTCATTTTGAATTATTTGGGATAAGAGAAATGAAATATGATTTTCTCTCTGATAGCTCATTGAATACGGCAAACTTTCAGGAATTAAACCCAGAAAAACCATTTCTATTCTTTGTGCCAAAAGATAATAAAGGTTCGGAAGAATACAATTATGGATTTAAAGTTAATGAATTGTTTACTCAGTTTACATCTGGAATGGTAACGGCTAATGACGCTTTATCAGTATTCAAAAGTAAAAAGGAATTGAATTTTGTTACTGCAAAAATATTAGAGTCAAAAGACCCATATACTGAATTTAAAATAAAGGACAGTAGAAGAGTATCGAAAGAAGGGCGTATTGATGATCTGAAAAAAGCAAAAGAGAAAGGCATAATGATAGTTCATTTTAGACCTTTTGATTTCAATTACATGTATCAGTTTGATAAAAATGAACATTGGATTAACTCCCCAAGAAATGAAATTATGCAGCATTTTATTAAAGGTGAAAATATTGGAGTTGTTATTGCGAGACAATGTGTCGATGATTGGAAATATATTTTATGTACGAAATATGCAAATGATTTTAATCTAACTAGCACGGCTGGTCGTTTAGGTTCTGGTTATACATTCCCCCTCTACCTCTATCCCGAAACCCACGCCCAGCAATCCATTGACCACAAAACGGAAAGAACACCCAACCTCAACCCCGAAATCATCAAGCAAATCGCAGAAAAATTAGGTTTGGGTTTTGTTCCCGAAAAGGAAGCCCAAGGCAATGTGTGTTTCATCAACAACCCCGAAGTGCGCGACGATTTTAAAACCACCTTTGCTCCTATTGATGTGTTGGATTACATCTACGCCGTTTTACATTCGCCCACCTATCGCGTGAAATACAAGGAATTTTTAAAAATTGATTTCCCAAGAGTGCCTTATCCGAAAGATACAGAAAGCTTTTGGCAGCTCGTGCGACTTGGCGGACAAATCAGACAAATCCACCTCTTGGAAAGCCCCATCGTTGAAAACTTCATCACCCAATATCCCATGGACGGCGACAATCTTGTGGACAAACCAAAGTATCAAAACGGCAAAGTTTACATCAACGACAGCCAGTTTTTTGACAAGGTGCCTGAGGTGGCCTGGGACTTTTTTATCGGCGGCTACCAACCTGCCCAAAAATGGCTGAAAGACCGCAAAGGCCGCCAACTTGAATTTGAGGATATTTTACATTATCAAAAGATCATTGTCGCATTGTCAGAAACGGATAGATTAATGAAAGAAATTGACCAAATAAAAATAGAATAAATGAGCCGTAACCTACCCGCCTTTACTGCCGAAAACGAAGCATTGACCAAGAAATTGGAACAATTGCACTTGGAATTTCTGGACCTTTTTACCCGACACAAAGAAATGGTCGAAAACGATGCGGTGCTGCTCACTTCGTTGTACCTCGAAAAACTGGGTCGCTTTCAACTCGAATTGCTCGAAAAACAAACCGAGGCCTCTCGTTTGAAAATGAAGATGAACATGCTTCAAGCCGCCATCAACCGGAACGAAAAACCCGATTTAACAGCCATTGAAACCGAAATTAACCTCCGTTTGCAAAATTACTACGCCCAAATTCAAGCCCAATCGGAGGCTTTGGATCAAGCCAGATCACTGCTTTCGCATTTGCTTCCCGAGGAAGAGGTGCAAAAACTTAAAGAAATTTTTCGGCTGCTGTGCAAAAGATTGCATCCCGACCTGAACCCCAACCAAACGGAGGAGGAAAACGATTTGTTCATCAAAGCGAAAGCCGCTTACGATTTGCAACGGCTGAGCGAGCTGCAAAACATTTTGCTTTATTTGGACGATGCCAATAAAGAAAAACTGATAGCAGTTTCAAGCCATGAAAAAGAAGAACGAATTCAACACCTTGAAAGCCAAATTGCAGCTTTAAAACTGAAAATTGAACAACTTCAACAAAGCTTTCCTTTCAATATTGAAGACTTGATATACGACGAAATATATATCCTGCTGAAACAAGAGGAATTGCAAGAACAAATCAAAACCGTTGAAGAAGAGATTGTTAAGTATTCAAATATCATAAATATCATGACCGATGAATGAATCCATCCTTCCCATAACACCAGGACTGTTGGCTCTTCTGAGTAATGTACAAACGGGCGTTGCACCTTTTACACACGAAATCTTTTTGTTGGAAATTGTTGTGGCCGGCACCAGTCATTGCAAAGACATTGAAGACATCGAAGAGGAAATTGTTCCCGAAAAAGTGCTTCCCATGAAACGCGAGCCCCACAATAAATACGATGAATTTGCCATTGCCATCTACTGCAACGACATCCGTATTGGGTTCGTGCCGGCGGACATGAACTTGGTTTGTTCTCGCTTAATGGATGCCGGAAAGCTATTCTTTTGTAGGGTGGTGAAGAAAAAATGGATCGGCAATTGGCTAAAAATTGAAGCCAACATCTATATGGTAGAATAAAACCTAAATAAAAACATAGAACCTATCCGTAAAACTTTGCGTCTTCACTCTGTCTCTCTGTGCAACAGCTCTATCACAAAACCACGCACAGAATCAAAAATTAAACCAAGAGATTCTACAACAACGGCTTTGCATCCAAAACAATTTCAAGTTCTGAACCCCAAACTCAACCGCTTTACCCTCGGCCTACACCGCATTTTTCACTATTTTTGCCATTCAAAAAAATCAATTCAGTGACCGACATTCTCTCCCAACTCAATGACCCTCAGCGGGAAGCCGT
>JADYZK010000059.1 GCA_020853175.1 Bacteroidales bacterium | reverse complement strand
TTCTTCTCCGGCGTATTTTCCTGTGTTTTTTATGGTTATTGATGCTTGAAGCGTATCGCCTTCAACAAATGTTTTCTTGTCGAGAACGATTTCACCATAGCTAAACTGCGTATAGCTTAAGCCAAAACCAAAAGCGAATAGCGGAGTGTTTTCTGAATCTAAATAGCGAGAAGTGGTGCCTGTAAAGCCATCCCAAGGCCTTCCAGTGTTTTTCATATTATAGTGAATAGGAATTTGTCCCACCGACCTGGGAAAAGTCATAGGCAGCTTTCCAGCCGGATTATAATCGCCAAAAAGCACTTCAGCAATGGCCGATCCGGCTTTTGTTCCCGGAAACCAAGCTTCTAAAATGGCAGGCGCTTCGCTGTGAAGTTGTTGTATCGTCAGCGGTCGTCCGTTGAAAAGAACCACCGCCACTGCTTTATTGGCTTTCAATATTTCATTGGCCAACAATTGCTGAACACCCGGAAGGTGGATATCAGTTTTGCTTTTGGCTTCTCCTGTCATCCATGCGGGTTCACCCAAAGCAAGAATTACAGCATCGGCCTCTCTTGCCAATTGAATGGCATGTTCAAAACCATTTGTGTTGGTATCATTTACCGGACATCCTTCAGCATAAACAAAGTCAATTTGAGGAAATGTTGTTTTGAGGCCATTCAAAAGACTCTCTGTCAATTTTGCATCACCGGCAGCAGACCAGCCCCCGAGCATATCGCTTGGGCTATTGGCGAGGGGACCAATAACAGCAATTTTCTTCAGCGTTTTGCTGAAGGGTAACAATTGGTTATCATTCTTGAGCAACACCATTGATTTTTTTGCCATTTCGCGACTATCATCAATAAATTTTTCATTCATAAGTGTTTGTGACTCCCGATCTGGCGAACAGAAACGATAAGGATCGTCGAATAGTCCTAATTTAAACTTCAGCTCTAAGATTCGTCTTACACTTTTATCTAAGGTTGATATTTCAATTTTTCCCTCATCAACAAGCTGCGGAAGGGCTTTCAGGTAATAAAATGACTGCATATCCATATCGGTTCCGGCCTCAAAAGAGAGTTGTGATGCCTGCAAGGTATCATTTGCAAAACCATGGTTTTCAAGTTCTAAGACAGAGGTATAGTCGCTCACCGTAAAACCTTTAAAACCCCACTCTTTGCGAAGAATATCTTCGAGCAAAAAAGAATTGGCAGTAGCAGGAATACCGTTTAACTCATTAAAGGCAGTCATCACAGTTAGTGCACCGGCCTGAACAGCAGCCTTGTAAGGTGGCAGATAAGTTTCACGCAAACGAAGTTCCGACATATCCACCGTATGGTATTCCCGACCGGCCTGCGGAGCTCCATAAGCGGCAAAATGTTTCACGCAGGCTGCCACAGCATCAGCTTTTTCAAAGCCTTGTCCTTGAAAACCTTTTACGCGAGCAGCCGCAATGGCGGCACCTAAAAAATGATCTTCGCCAGCACCTTCCATCACTCGTCCCCAGCGTGGATCATGAGAAATGTCGCACATAGGTGCAAAAACCCAATGCAGTCCTGTGGCACTGGCTTCGATGGCGGCAACACGTGCAGAGTGTTCAATGGCGGGCAAGTCCCAGCTGGCGGCCTCAGCCAAAGGAATAGGGAAGATGGTATGGTGGCCATGAATAACATCGAAAGCGAAAAGCAGCGGAATGCCCAAACGTGTTTCATTCACAGCCATTTCCTGAAGTCTTCTGGTGTATTCGGCACCATGCGCATTGAAAATTCCGCCAACTAAACCTTTTTTAATCAGGTCAATGTATTGTTGTTGAATCATTGTGCCTTGGGCATCAAGGTCGTTGGTAAACAATGAAAGTTGTCCGGCTTTTTCTTCAACGGTCATGAGGCTCAGCAGCGAGTCAATCGTAACGGAAAAATGATTGTTTTGCGCCAAAGCGACTGGATTCATAAACATCATGATCAAGCTAACAGCGACGATGTATTTTTTGGTGAACGAAAGGGTTGTCATACAGTTTAGCGTCTTTGGAGGTGGAATAAGATTTCGCAAAAGTATCAAATTCCTCTTCCTTTGTATCTATTCACTTAGACGTTTTTAATTGAAAGTTGAGAATGTAAACGAATGGCAATAGGCATAATGACAGGTGTTTTTATAATGGCTTGTTATCAAGTTTATTAGGATTGGCGTGATAATCGTGAGTTTTAACTTAGAAATATATTTATCACATTTTTGGCGAAAGCCTTGTCAGAACCAAAAAATAGAGTACTTTTGCTCGTCTTTTGCCCAGGTGGTGGAATTGGTAGACACACCAGCTTGAGGGGCTGGCGCCTGCAAGGGTGTGCAAGTTCGAATCTTGTCCTGGGCACTGTTTTTTGAAGGGTGTTTTAGCCCAAGTGGCGGAATTGGTAGACGCGCTACATTCAGGGTGTAGTGAGCGAACGCTCGTGAAGGTTCGAGTCCTTTCTTGGGCACCTTGAATTTTAAAAGGCTTTGATAATCTATGATTATCGAAGCCTTTTTGTTTACCGGTCGAATTTATACCTGCTTTTCTGAAGTTTCGATCCGAAACACGATTTCACATTTCCATTTCATGCGTCATTTTCATCATTTCAGTTGGTTTTTCGTTGTGAAAATGAACGGGAAGCTTGACTTTCGCAGTGTTTTATTTGAACATCGGAACAGTCAATTTGAATAATTATATATGTTAGACTATGAAATCTATAAAAAATAGCGCAATGCTGTTGACTATTTTTGTGTTACTGTGGGGATGCGGAAGCAACAAAAAAGAGCAAAATGAAATCATTCGCAAAGTAAAAATTGAATCGGTGCAGCAGGCCGATTCTTTGTCGGTAAAAAACTATTCCGGCATCATTAAAGGTGCAAGCGAAGTAAACCTGGCGTTTCGTGTAGCCGGACCTATTCAGAAAATCTTGGTAAAAGAAGGCGATTTTGTAAAGAAGGGTCAATTGGTTGGTCGTATGGATACACGTGATTACGAAGTGCAGTTACAGGTGGCTCAGGCCCAACACGATCAGGTTGAAGCCGAGGCTGGACGTGTGATGGAGCTATACTCCCGCAAGAGTGTCAACGAAAACGATTACGACAAAGCCGTGTCGGGTTTAAAAATGGTAGGTGCCCAACTCAAAAATGCTAAAGACCAATTGAACGACACCCAATTGCGCGCGCCGGTTTCAGGTTACATTCAAAAAGTAAATTTTATAGAGAATGAATTGATTGACGCCGGAATGCCGGTTATTTCCATGATTGATGTGGAATATTTTCAGGTTGAAGTAGAAATTCCGGTTTCGTTGTATGTTGATCGTGATGCCATCATTTCTTTCTCGGCTTTTCAGCCTATTGCTTCTAATAAAGCTTTGCCACTGCAATTGTTGAGTTACAGCAAAAAAGCCAACAACAATCAATTGTACAAGGTGCAACTGCGTCTTGATCCGGCCAGCCAGCTTCAGCTTGCACCGGGCATGGACATTCAGGTGAACATCGAACTCGCAACCAACGGTGGTCCGCAAACCTGCGTGCCATTAACGGCCTTGTTCAGCGACAAGGGCAAAACTTTTGTGTGGGTTTATCAACCCAATCAGATCATCCAAAAACGTGAAGTGGTCACCGGAAGACTTACCGGCGATGGCAGAATCCGCATTACGGAAGGGCTTCAACCGAAAGAACAAATTGTGGTTGCCGGAGTGAACAACCTAAGCGACAACGAAAAGGTGGAGCCTCTCGAGGCTGTGGTCGAAACCAATGTTGGAGGGCTGCTATAATGTATTTAACAGAAGTGACATTTCACAAAAAAGCCGTGATATGGTTTGTCCTGCTGAGTATGGTGGTAGGCGGCATTTTGGCATTTCGTTCTATTAGCAAGTTGGAAGATCCGGAGCTGGTGGTGATGATGTCGCAAATTGTTACGGTTTATCCCGGTGCTAACGCCCATGAGGTGGAGATGCAGGTAAGCAACATCATAGAAGAAGAGCTGAGCTCTTTGAGCGATGTGGAAACCATCCGGTCGAAATCAATGCCTAACCTGTCCATTGTGACGGTCATGCTCGAGCTTACTGTACCTCAAAACGAAATTGAACAGCGCTGGGATTATCTGCGTCGCCGTATGAACGAGGTAATTCCCAAACTGCCCGAAGGCGCACAGCCGCCAATGGTTTTCGATAATTTCGGTGATGTGTATGGTATGTTTTATGCCATGACAGGCGATGGCTACTCGTACAAAGAAATGAGTAAAATGGCCCAATTCATCAAGCGTGAAATGCTTACTGTTGAGGGTGTTGCCCGGGTTGAAATTTTCGGCGAACAGCAGCCTGTTACTGAAATTGTTTTCAATCCTTCCAAAATGGGAGAGCTGGGTGTATTCCCCTTTCAGGTGATTGCCGCCCTTCAGGGAGAAAATATTTCAGTTTATCCCGGCACCCTGCAAACCGGCAAACAATTGTTGGATATATCGGTAGATGGTAAAATTGCCAGTGCGGCAGATGTCGCGAATGTGATGGTTAAAGGGTTGGATGGCAGCCTCTTCAAAATTTCTGATATTGCAAACATCAACGAAGTTTATTCAGAGCCGTCGCGCAACAACATGCAATTGAATAATAAAAATGCACTTGCCATTTCCCTCTCTATGGAATCGGGTGAAAATATTGTTGAGGTAGGCAAGCGCGTGGAAAAACGTTTGGAAGAACTGAAACGGAATATTCCGGTGGGCTACACCTTTGATAAAGTATTTTTCCAACCCGATTTGGTAAAAAGTGCTGTGGATGGTTTTATGTGGAACCTTCTGGCATCGGTGGTGATTGTTATTGTGGTACTGATGGTTTTCATGGGCTTTCGCAGCGGTGTAATCATTGGAACCGGATTGCTGCTGACCATTTTGGCAACTTTCCCCATTTTACTTGCAGCCGGTGGTACTTTGCAACGAATTTCCCTCGGTGCTTTTATTGTGGCCATGGGAATGTTGGTTGACAATGCCATTGTGGTCATTGACGGCATTTTGGTGGACCTGAAAAAAGGAGTCGAACGAAAAAAAGCACTTATTCATCCGGCAAGCCGTACGGCCTGGCCGCTGTTTGGGGCCACTTTTATTGCCGTGGCTGCTTTTCTGCCGGTTTATCTTTCAAAAGATGCCGCAGGAACCTATGCGCGCGATTTGTTCGTGGTATTGTGTATTTCACTTTTTATCAGTTGGCTGCTGGCCATCACACAGGTGCCACTTTTTGCTGAAAAACTACTTAAAAGCAATAAATCAAAAAACGAAAAGCCTCTTTACCACAGCTGGGGATACCGCAAACTTAGAGAAACACTTGGCCTTTTGCTCCATTATAAAACAGCAACACTCATCGTGGCTGTGCTGTTGTTGGCTGTGGCTGCCCTCAACTTTCAGAACATCAAACAAACCTTTTTCCCTGATTTTAACTATAAACAGGTTTACATCGAATACCGCCTTCCTGCCAGCGCAGGCCCTCGAAAGGTGAATGAAGATTTGCGACGGATCACCGATCATCTGCTTTCGCTCGATGAGGTGCAACAGGTGGTTTCCAGTCACGGACAAACGCCTACGCGCTATTGTCTGGTGCGGCCAATGGGCGAACCTTCAGATAATTACGGCGAATTGAT
>JADYZK010000058.1 GCA_020853175.1 Bacteroidales bacterium | reverse complement strand
TTGCAGGTGGCTTTGGAAATGGCAAAAAAAACCGGAATCAAGGCAAGGGTGCATCTCGAAGTAGAAACGGGAATGAACCGCACCGGATTCGATGCAAAAGATTTCAAGCAGGCCATTGCCTTGCTGAAAAAATTCCCTGAAAACTTCTCGTTTGAAGGTGTTTGTACGCATTTTGCCGGCGCCGAAAGCATTGCCAACTATGTGCGTATTCACAATCAGATCAAAAAATTCAATCATTTTAAAAAAATTTTGGAGAAAGAAGGTGTGCAGCCGCGTCGTTTTCACACTGCCTGTTCGGCAGCCGCCATCGCCTATCCCAAAACACAAATGGACATGGTGCGAATCGGCATTTTGCAATACGGTTATTGGCCCACACAGGAAACATTTATCCATTATATCCATAAAAATAGACAACCTCAGCAGCCCCTACAACGTATCTTGACGTGGAAAACGAAAATTTTAAATGTGAAAGCCATCAAAACCGGCGAATTTATTGGATACGGAACAACATATCTGGCTCAGCAGGACAAAAAAATAGCTACCATTCCTTTGGGCTATTCACATGGTTTTCCGCGCAGCTTGAGCAATGTGGGGCGCGTGCTGGTGGGCGGCAAACGCGTTGGCGTAATTGGTATTGTGAACATGAACATCCTCACCGTTGATGTTACATCGGTGGAGGGCGTTGAAAAAGGCGACGAAGTGGTAGTGATTGGAAGGCAAGGCGAGCTTGAAACAACAGTGGCTTCCTTTAGCGAACTCAGTGCGCAAGTCAATTACGAAACCCTCGCCCGCCTGCCCATCAATATTCCGCGGGTGGTGGTGGACTGATTTTAGAACATATTTTCTCCTCTCAATAATAAACTTGACAAATGCTCACCTTTGAAGTAAATTTGAAACTTTAAGGGAAAATTTACAAGTTATTCCCACAGATTGGTTGTTATTGTAAAGGTGTCTTTTTTGTTAGACACCTTTTTTGTTTTTGGACTGAAACAGAATTTGAAGTCTTCTAAATGGAGAGCTTTAGTGTAAAATCGCACGGCAATACCGCATCCTTTTCTTGTATGTGGAGCATTGCGTGTTTTATCACGCCTTTACTTTCATGTGCCATTGAGGAGTAGAGTCTTCTATTGAATCCATTGTTGTCCTTCACCTCAAAACACAACTGAACCCAGACAACAATATTAACTTGAAAAAATGGCTAATGTTTCGTATATTGCCCTTCTTTTCAATTGAGAAACAACGTTTAAACAACTTATTTATGAAAGTCATCTGTTTAGGAAATTATCCTCCACGACAATGTGGAATAGCAACATTTACGAAAAATCTTATTGATTCCATTCAGGATGCAGTGCTTGATTTGCCAAAAAGTATGGAGATTGAAGTGATGGCCATGAACGACCGCGACGAAAGCTATCCTTACCCATCCATTGTGAAATACTGCATCTCCGACCAGTTGCGTGAAGACTACCTCAAAGCAGCTGATTATATTAACAACTCAAGTGCATCGGTCTTGCTTGTGCAGCACGAGTTTGGCATTTTTGGCGGCAGCAGTGGGCTTTTTCTGCTTTCACTGCTGCGCGAAGTAAAAATCCCTATCGTTTGCATCTTGCATACGGTACTCAAAAAACCAAATTTTCACCAGCGTGAAATTCTTGAAAGAATGGCTGGATATGCTGAAAAGTTGATTGTAATGAATGAGATAGCCATACCGTTTTTGACAGATATTTACAAAGTCCCACGCAAGAAGATAGAGGTAATTCCGCATGGCGTTCCTGATTTTCTTGCCGCTGAAAAAGATTTTATGCCCCCACCAGTCTCATGGAAGGGAAGAAAACTGATGCTCACTTTTGGACTGATCGGTCGCAGCAAAGGCATCGAAACAGTGATACGAGCCATGCCGCATATTGTAGCCAAGCATCCCGAAATCCTCTATGTTGTTTTGGGTAAAACCCATCCCAATGTGGTGCGTCATGCCGGTGAGGAGTACCGCGAATTTCTCGAAGGTTTGGTGCTGAAATCAAATTTGCAAAACCATGTGGTGTTCATGAACCAATATACCGATGAGCTGGAGCTGATGGCAATGCTGCATCATGCCGATCTTTATGTAACGCCTTATCTCAATAAGGCACAAATCACCAGCGGAACCTTGGCCTATGCCGTTAGCGGCGGCTGCGGTGTTTTTTCAACTCCCTATTGGCACGCCGAATCATTACTTACCCGCGAAAGAGGCTGGCTGTTTGGGTTTGGTAATCACCTTCAACTTGCTAATTTGGTGAACAATGCCCTCGATCATCCCGATGTGTTGAAAACAAGGCAACGCAACGCACGACTTTACGGACAAACCATCACCTGGCCACATATCGGAAAACGTTATGCTGATCTTTTGTTTGGTCTGCATCACCATTCCAAGGAGGATTCGTCCACTACTTTTGATTCACCTCCTTTTGACATTTCACATTTAAGATGTCTGACAGATGGCGTAGGTTTGCTTCAACATGCTGATGGTCAAATACCTGCATATAGACATGGCTATAGCCTCGATGACAATGCGCGTGCCATTATTGTTTTAGCAACGGCCTGTAAGCATGAAAACAATGAAGAGTATGTGCAGCTCATTACCAAATATTTTTCATTCTTTAGATATATGCTGCAACAGTCGGGTTTAATGAAGAATTTCCTCACCTTCGACCTTCGTCAAATGGATGACGATTTTTCAGATGATGTGTACGGGCGTTCGGTTTGGGCGATGGGCTATCTCACGCGTTATGCCCCCAACGATGCCCTTTTTCAATCGGCTCTCGACACTTTTCAACAATTGATGCCGGCCATGGACCACCTCAAGTATGCCAGAGGTTATGCCAACTGTATTTTCGGTTTGTTTCATTACCACAAGCGCTTTCCCGACCAGGAAAGGTTTATTACAAAAATTCAACAAGTAGCCGACTTGCTTTGCGAGCGTTTTGAACAACACCAGCGCGAAAACTGGCATTGGTTTGAAGATGCACTCACTTACGACAATGGCCTGATACCCGCCTCGTTGTATGTGGCTTATGATGTTACTTTTAATGAAAATTACCTGCAAACAGCCGAAAAAAGCCGGCTCTTTCTCGAATCGAAATGCTTTAAACACAATTGGCTTTCGCTCGTTGGTAACAAACGCTGGCTGCGCTTCGACACAAATGAAGAGCTTTTTGCACAGCAGCCGGTGGATGCTCTGGCCATGATGGTGATGTATAAAAGTGCCTTTTTGACCACGCGTCAACCCGAACACATAGAAAAACTAAAGCGCTGCTATTATTGGTTTTTGGGTCATAACGACTTAAATATCAGCCTTTATGATAAAGAAACAAAAGGCTGTAACGACGGCATTGAGCAAGATGGCGCCAACCGCAACCAAGGCGCCGAAAGTACCATTTCGTGGCTTTTAGCCCGTCTGTTGATGCGTAAGCTGATTTGAAAGACGTGGACTATTCAAAAATCTTTTCAACGCGCGCCAGCAGAAGGTTTTTGTCAATAGGCTTGTGAATATAGTCTGTAGCACCTAACCTCAAACCTTTGGCTTCGTCTTCGGGTTTGGTTTGGCCTGAAAGGAAAATCAATGGAATGTCTATTTCATTTGAATTGAGATACTCCAGCAACTTGTAACCGTCGAGGTTGGGCATGGCAATGTCCGAAAGAATGACGTCAAAACTGCCTTTAACAATTTTCATCAGTGCAACAATACCATCGGGAGCAATTTCAACTTCATAGCCTTCGGCTTTCAAAATTTCAGCAATAATTTTTTGGTTGATGACCTCATCGTCCACCACCAAAACGCGACCTTTGGATTTATGTCCCAAAGGATGATCGTTGATTTTAGAGGGTACCAAACTTTGAAGCAGTTCATCGAGTGGAACAGTAGCATACGTGCTGGCAGTGTCGGAAGTGGCATAAGGGAGGATCAGCTGGCCATTGTTAATGATTGATCCACAAGAATAAACCACGTTAGGGACATAGCCTTCGCGTTCTTCTTCGTTGGGGGTGAGCAGGGGTTCGGCAAGTTGACCGATCACCTTGGTTGGATCATCCAGGTTGAGCAGCATGGCACCGATGGCATATTTGCGCATCGTGCCAACACCGTGGGTAATCACAAGCCAGCCATATTGTGTTTCGATGGGCGATCCGCAGTTGCCCACCTGAATAAATTCCCATGGATATTGCGGAGTTTGTAGTAGTGTGGCTTCGTCCCAGCGATTGATTTCATCCGAAAACATGATGTAGTTGTTTACGCCATCTAACCTTGCCAGCATGGCGTATTTACCGTTGATCTTTCGCGGAAAGAGCGCCATGCCTTTGTTTTGCGCGTTATCACCGTGGATGGGGATGATTTTAAAATCGTAAAAGTCTTTGGTCTCAATCAGCTTCGGAAGGATAGTGAATCCGTTGTAGGCGGTGTAGGTGGCGTAATAGCGACAGAGGCCGTCATCATCGGTAAACTTTACAAAACGGGCATCCTCAATGCCATTGCTTTCGGCAGCAGCATTAGGAAAGATCACTCTGTCGGAAATGCCTGTATCGAGTGAAAAGAAAATTTCGTAATGCGAATTACCTAACCAGCTGATGGTTTGTAGCATTTTTTCTTGCGCCTCATCGAGAGGCATCTCTCTTTTTGTTTCATCAATGGTTTGGAGTAGCTCGTTGTAATCGAATTCGTCCGGCAACTTGTCCATAGTCAGTTTTACTATGGGATTGTCGGCGTGCATCTCCTTCAGTTTTTCAATAAAGTCGCCCTTTTTATAGATGTGGTTTTTTGTCACATCGGCCTTGTCAATGAGTCGTCCTGTGGGCAAAAGCCGAATATTGTTGTCGGCATCAAGCACGCCTCCCCTGAAAACGATGGAGGAAATATGGCCTTCGCCCGTGGC
>JADYZK010000057.1 GCA_020853175.1 Bacteroidales bacterium | reverse complement strand
TCACTTTTGAAATGAGCAGCCACATCGGCAGGCAATTGGTCTTTATAATAAAAGGTCATCACGGACTGTTCTTTTCCATTGATGGTTTCGGTGGTTTTTACATACTTCCCCGGTGGAATGATCCAGGTGAGGGCAGCGGCAAAAATAATAATGGCAAAAACGATCACATAAGTGTGCGGAACTTTCGACTTTTTGAGCATAGGTGCAAGTGTTGGCCGACAAAATTAACCTTTGTGGGGAGTTTTGCAATAGAATGTTTCATTTTTCCACACATCATTTATATTCTGTTGGTTGGCCAAGACCTGATTGATTGCCGAAAGTAGCTTCTAAAGCTTTTTACACATCAATTGCCTTTCGCATTTTCGCCCACCACAACGCTTATTCTTGATAAGCGGGTAGCTGCAAAATAACCCAACGCTCCTTCTTTCACATTGCTGCGGATGTTGGCCGCCGGCCCCGAAAAGATCGGATTTGAACCCCCCGATTCGGTGCGCAACTCTTGGAAAAAATTATAATAATCTTCATCAATGGCCGAAACCATCAAAGTAATGGTATCACCCGTATTGACTTCGTCGCTTCGTAAAAACATAACCCCTAAACCATTGGTGTTGTTGCCGTTAAAAAAACGATCATCCACAACCGCCGATCGAGATGCCGTATCGGTAATGGGTTTTCCATTGATAAAGGCATCAAATTTATAGTAGTCTTCAGTGGGCGGGTCGTTGGCAAAAAGATTCAACAAATAAAAATCAAAATCAGCGCGATACAGCAACACGATGGAATCCATTTGAAGGGTGTTCAACGGCATGGTGTTAGCAGCCGTATAACGACTTCCACCTCCTACTGCTTCGTTCATGGTTATTTCTAATTGATAGGAAACGCCCGGTTTTCCTGCAAAAGCTTCTTTTGCTTCATAATAACCCGGGTCGTTTTCCACCTCAAACAATTGCCTACGCTGTTGTTCATCGTCAATATATACCACCGCCCCGCGAACTGCCGGAGGAGCTTCGTTGAAAAAGTAACTAGTTGAGGTGGTCAAACGCACGCTATGTCTGATCGAGTCGGTGGTAACCAAACCATCTACTACCAAACGGGTGAATGTACTGTCCAAATCAACCTCATAACGCTCGGTGCATGAAGTGATGAAAACAACAGAAAGTAAAAATGACAACATTATCAATCGGGTGTTTTTCATCGCGGTTAGAATTTAAAGTTGTAGGTGATGGCAGGAACGATTCCGAACAGGTAGGTCATTTCGGCATAAGTAGTATTGGGGATTTTAGGGTCGGCAACAAAGTTGATGACCCAAGGATTTTTGCGATAGTAAGCGTTGTAAACCGACAGATTCCATTCGCCGGCCCACAAGCGATTTGGTTTTTTGGGCGGAGCATAAGTGAGCGACACATCGAGGCGGTGATAATCGGGCAATCGGTAGGAGTTTCTATCAGAATACACCGGTGCAATGGTGTTTCCAATCACGAATCTGCCGGTGGGGAAAGTGATGGCCGATCCGGTAGAATACACCCAATTGGCGCCAATACTGATGCTGCTGCTGAGCTGGTAATTGGCCACGATAGACACGTCGTGCGGACGATCGAAGCTTGCAGGATAGGCTTTCCCTTTATTGATTTCGGGTATTTCACGAAATGTGCGCGACCAGGTGTAGCTGACCCAACCCGTGAGCGGACCCTCATTCAAGCGCACCAAAGCCTCGAGACCATAAGAACGGGCTTTCCCAAAACGTAGCTCTCCTTCGAGATATTCGTTCAATAAAAGCTCAGCAAAGTCTTTAAAGTCAATGGCATGGTGATTGATTTTGTAAAAACTCTCCAAAGACGTTTCTACTTTCCAACGGTTGATGTTATAAAAATAACCCAGTGAAAATTGATCGCCACGCTGTGGTTTCACGTTGGGACTCGAAGGAAACCATATATCGAGTGGCGTGCCTCCTGTGGAGTTTTGAGCCAGATGCACATATTGCACATTGCGGGTGTATGCTGCTTTAATGCTCGAAAATTCGGTGAGTGTATAGGCCAAACTCAAACGAGGCTCAAGCGAGGCGTAGGTGTTGTAAATTTTTCCGGTTGAATACACCGAAGAGTCACTTTTGTTAAATTGCTCATTGTATGAAAACACTTTTGCAGGGCCATAGTTGCTAAACAGGCTGAACCTCAACCCGTATTGAACCGTCAGCAGCGATCCGATTTTTTGTTCGTTGCTCAGATAGACCCCCCCTTCAAAGGCTCTTCCTTTGGGCATTTCCACTTTGTTAAACGGCGTTTCACTGCCTTTACCTTCGGCCAAGCCGGGCTTAAAAAGATGGTTGGTGGCCATTAAACCAAAGCGAACATTGTTGTTTTCGTTGGCAAACCAAGTAAAATCGCTTTTCAGCGACACATCCTCCATGCCGGCACTCCAATTAAAACCATTGGGTTGGCTTTCAGGAATACCAAGGCTATAATTGTAGCGTGAATAAATGAGCGAAACATTTGAAAAAAGCGAGGCGTTGAAGAGATGGTTCCAACGCAAAGTGGCCGTTACATTGCCCCAGCCCAGTTCGAAATCGTCGTTTTTAAACACGTCTTTCCCCATATATCCTGTTAAAAACAACCTGTTTTTGTCGTTAATGGTATAATTGGCCTTCGCGTTGAGGTCGTAAAAATACAAGGTGTTGTTTCGGATATTTTCATCAGAAGAGAGGGCAAGAAAAAGATCGGCATAGGTGCGCCTACCGGCAATCATGAAACTTGATTTGTCTTTTTGCAGCGGCCCTTCGAGCATCAACCGGCTCGAAATGGTTCCAACACCGCCTTGTCCGTGCAGCTTACTGCTGTTGCCATCGTTCATGCTTACATCTAAAACCGACGACAAACGTCCGCCATACATGGCCGGAATATCACCTTTGTAGAGCTCCACCCCTTTTACGGCATCGTTGTTAAACACCGAAAAGAAACCCAGTAAATGGGAGGGATTGTACACCAACGCTTCGTCCAAAAGAATTAAATTTTGGTCGGGACCACCGCCGCGAACACTGAATCCCGAGCCACCTTCCGATACGGCCTGCACGCCGGGCAAAAGCTGGATAGCTTTGATAACGTCCACCTCGCCCATGAAAGCCGGTATTTGTCGGATACTTTTAATGTCCAAGCGGTTCAAACCCATCTGAGGTTTCGATATCTGCTCATTAAAACGCTCGCCGCGCACCACTACCTCTTTAAGCTGCGCATCTTGACCCACCAACGAAATATTCATTGTGGTGTCGCGATGCAAGTGAAGGGTATATCGTTTCGAAACATAGCCTACATAAGAATAGGTAATGTTGTAGGTGCCGGGGTCGAGACGCAAACTGTAATACCCATTTAAGTTGGTGGCAGTTCCGTTTCGTTTTTGCTCCACATACACCGTAGCCCCAATCAGGGTTTCGCCATTGCCCGCATCCTTTATGTAGCCCGAAAGAATAGCATAACGTCTATCGGCAATATCATCGGAAGCATGAATCGCGGGTGAGAACAAAAGTAACAAAAGCCAAAGGCTGCTTTTTTTATAAATAAGGTGGAGCATAAATAAATTCAAAGTGAACCTAATAAACAAAAATTGGGGTTGTTTGTTCTTAACATTGACAAGATTTTAAATTCTAAGGCCAATCAAACCATGTTAGAAAATCAAAACTGCTATCTTTAGCCCATATTTTAACTCAAAATAGATCACAATTAAAAAGTATTTCCAATGCAACTATATCCTATCGAAACCGGAAATTTGAAATTAGACGGCGGCGCCATGTTTGGCGTGGTGCCAAAAGTGCTGTGGCAAAAAGTTTACCCATGTGATGAAAATAACCTCTGCAATTGGGCCATGCGCTGCCTTTTAGTAGTAGATGGCGATCGTAAAATACTCATTGATAATGGAATAGGAACCAAACAGGATGAAAAATGGCTCAGCCATTATTACCTCAACGGCGATGCCACCCTCGAAAGCTCATTGGCCGAACTGGGATTTACTCCTGAAG
>JADYZK010000056.1 GCA_020853175.1 Bacteroidales bacterium | reverse complement strand
CCACTGTTGAAGCAATAGCCCCGTTTTTGAGGCCGATATTCTTAATAAATCCTATCGCCGGATGGGTTTTTTTGTAGCGATTCATCACCACAATCTTGAGGTAGTCGCGCTCGGTATCGCTCACCAGTAATCCGTTTTTTACCAAAGGAGTGTCCACAATGGTATTGGTAATGAGTTGCCCTTCAATGGCTTCAATGATTTTTATGGGAGACCCGTCACCTTTTAATTCCAGCTCCTTTGCCGAAAAGCTGTCAATGAGAAACTTGTTAGGCGTGGCCGTTTCAACATGCTGAATGAGGCTTTTTCCGTTTTCGGCAACCAAAATGCCATCAATATATGTTTGCAAGACGTTAAAATCTTGCAAGTTATCAATTACAATAAAATCTGCGGCATCGCCTTCGCGAAGCAACCCAACGTGGAGGTTGTAATGATTCACCGGATTTAAAATGCAGGATTGTAGCACGCGGATGGGGTCGTAGCCCAGATGGATGGCACGTTTCACCAATTCATTGATGTGGCCTTTTACTAAATCGTTGGGATGCTTGTCGTCGCTACAAAAAAGCACTTGTTCGGGATGGGTTTCGAGCAACCCGACCAAAGCATCAAAATTTTTGGCCGCGCTGCCTTCCCTGATCTGAATTTTCATGCCGTGTTGTATCTTATCTAAAGCTTCTTCCATGGTAAAACACTCATGATCGGTGGTGATGCCGGCCTCAATGTACTGGCGTGCTTGTTCACCTTTGAGACCAGGAGCGTGTCCATCAACGGGTTTGTTATGTTTTTTGGCAACAGCAATCTTGGCCATCACTTCGGCATCTTTATAAATCACGCCGGGGTAGTTCATCATTTCGGCCATGTAGTGGATTTCGGGTCGGGAAAGCAATGTTTCCATGGCATCAACACCAAGTACAGCCCCCGAACTTTCAAAACCTGTGGCAGGAACACAGCTTGGTGCCCCGAAATAAAACTTAAACGGAACTTTTTTACCGTTCTCGATCATAAAATCTACACCTTCGATGCCTAAAACATTAGCAATTTCATGGGGATCGGAAACAGTGGCCACTGTGCCGTGAACAACTGCCAATTGTGCAAATGCCGCCGGTGTGAGCATCGAACTTTCAATGTGAATGTGGGCGTCAATAAGCCCGGGAAGAATATATTTTTCTGATGCAACAACTTCTTTTTTTATGGATTGTATCTTGTTATGGGCAACGGTTACCGTACCTGAAAAAATTTCACCCTGATGGAGGTCAACAATGCGGCCTTGGATGGTAAATGAGTTTGTATTTGGCATGATTTCATTTTTTGTAATCAACAAAGATAGTTTATAATTGTTTTTTTAGCATCTGCCGTAACCATTTATCGGCATTCAACACAATGAACCCATGATCTATATTAGGGTAGTTTTTTGACCTGACCAAGCCACGCAGTATTGTATCTTTGCACAAAAATTCTGCTTTAATGAACCGTTACCTCGACATTCAGTCGTACATGAACCGCGTTGGCTTTGCCTTTCGTGCTTTGCAAAGCAGGAACTTCCGGTTGTTTTTTTACGCGGGTATGGTGTCGCTCATGGGAACCTGGATTCAGAACCTTGCGCTGGGTTGGTTGGTGTATCGCCTCACCGATTCGGCGTTTTATTTGGGGTTGGTAGGTTTTGCAGGGCAAATTCCAGCATTGATTT
This sequence comes from Bacteroidales bacterium, assembly GCA_020853175.1. Classification (GTDB taxonomy): domain Bacteria; phylum Bacteroidota; class Bacteroidia; order Bacteroidales; family F082; genus JALNZU01. The sequence goes on along the minus strand of JADYZK010000056.1, from coordinate 3,288 downwards.
TAACACCTATTGCAGGAGTGTATGCCGACCGTTTGAACCGACGTAACATCCTTATGCTGACACAGTTTATTCCGATGGTGTTGGCTTTTCTACTGTCAATTTTGGTGTTTACCGATACCATTTCCATCACATTGATATTAATTGTGGTTGTTATCAATGGATTGGCCCTCTCTTTTGACACGCCTTTTCGACATGCTTTTTTGCTCGAGATGATTGGCGATCGAAAACTAATTACCAATGCTGTGGCCCTCAACTCAACGCTGGTGAATACCGCCCGCTTTATCGGCCCCACGCTGGGAGGAATATTAATTGCCCTTTTTGGAGAAGCTTATTGTTTTTTAATCAATGGCTTTTCTTTTATGGCCATGCTGGCCGCCTTGACGATGATGCACGTTCCTCGTTTCGTGAAAAAAGTCAGCGAACGGTCGGTTTTGGCCGATTTAAAGGTGGGATTTAAATACACTTGGAATTATTTTCCCGCGCGTTATATGATTCTTCTGGTGATGGTTACAAGTATTTTTGGATTGCCATTCCAGGCTTTTTTACCCGTTTTTGCGCGCGATATCCTTCATGGCGATAGCCGTACTTTGGGCTTTTTAACCGGAGCTGTTGGTGCAGGTGCTTTAACGGGTGCTTTTTATCTCGCCATGCGCGAAGGGGTTTCAAAAATACCATCTATAATCCGCTTTTCTGCTTTTGTGTTTGCCATCGGCTTATTTATTTTTAGTGTTTCGAATGTTGTGTGGTTGTCGGTTTTGATACTTTATTTCAGTGGTTTTGGAATGATCACACAGTTCTCTGCCACCAACACTTTGCTGCAAACCGTAGTTGATGAAGACAAGCGAGGGCGTGTGCTTGCTTTTTACAGTATGTCATTTATGGGGTTTACTCCTATTGGCAGTTTGATGCTGGGAACGATGTCCGATTTCTTGGGTGTACCACTCACTTTTAGCATCGCGTCGGCGGCACTTTTAATGGCGGCCTTGCTTTTTTCGGGCAAGATGAAAGTGATTCAACGCTCGCTTCAGCCTGCCCCAATAAATGAAAAAACTGTTTGATCAGCTTTTTGTAAAAACCCCGTATTATACTTAATTTTACGCCCTTAAATCAAAATACCATGAGTCAAGTGAAAACAGTTTATGTGCTCGATGCCGGTGGCACAGGCTTTAAGTTTACCGCCGTGCGCGAAGGCAAAGAAATCATTGAACCTTTTACAATTCCCGCTGCCGGAAAGAATCTTGACGAAGTATTGCAAAAAATGATTGACGGCTTTACTGCAATTGGCGACAAAACAGGGAGCAGTCCGGCTGCCATCAGTTTTAGTTTTCCCGGCCCTGCCGATTACATCAACGGCATTATCGGCGACTTGGAAAATCTACCTCACTTTCGTGGCGGTGTGGCCCTGAAAGCCATGTTAGAAGAGCATTTTCATTGTCCGGTATTCATCAATAACGATGGCGATTTATTTGCTTATGGCGAAGCCCTGGCAGGCCTTCTTCCCGAAATCAATCACCTCTTGGAGCAGCAAGGCAATCCGCGGCGCTATAAAAACTTAATTGGAGTTACGCTTGGAACAGGCTTTGGCGGTGGTTTGGTGTTGGATGGCCGATTGCTTAACGGCGACAACTCAGCCGGTGGCGAAATCAACCGCATGCGCAACTTTTTATATACTTCGTCCAGTGCCGAAGACAGCATCAGCATCAGGGGCGTCAAGCGCGTGTTTGCCCGCGAAGCCGGAATTGATGAAGCTGCCTGCCCTGATCCATTTGGGATTTATGAAATTGCCATGGGGCGAAAAGATGGAAACAAAAAAGCAGCCCTTTTAGCTTGGGATGAGCTGGCCAAAGTGCTGGCCGATGCTATTGCCAACACCTTAACGTTGATTGACGGCTTGGTGGTGATTGGAGGTGGATTGGCAGGTGCATGGCCGGTTTTTATGGAGCCTCTATTAAAATATCTTAACGGACAATTTGTTGACTTACAAGGTAATAGTTTAGATAGGATGGAGATTAAAGCCTTTAATTTGCAAAATCAATCCGATTTGATATCCCTTACAGAAAAAACCGGACACATGGTAAAAGTACCAAAAACAGCCCGCGAGGTGTGGTTGTGGTACGACCCCATCAAGAAAACAGGAATCGGTATCAGCCGTTTGGGTACCTCTTCGGCAGTGGCGATTGGCGCTTATGCTTATGCCATTGACCAATTGGAAAACATGTAAATCATCTTTCTTCTTTACTTTCAAGCTGGAACGAAAGTTCCTCAATCAGTTTTAAAGACCTCAAAATCAAGTAATTCTTCAGTATATCCCGAGGAATGTAGTTTTTTGGCCGATCCAACCAATTTGATTTTACCTTCATTTTTATAAATGGTAGCCGAAAAATCTGTTCGACTGCCCGAAAAAGTAAGGTAATAGGTGTTGTTGTATAGTCCGCTTATGTTTACACCGAATAAATTTACTATGCCTACCTTAACCTTCAGTTGGTTGCCTTCTTGCGAAATCTTTAAATAGGCCTCTTGATCCTTGGTTTCTACGTATTCTAAGGTGTCGTTTTGGTATTTGTAATGCGTAGCAGTTCCTGTGTAATTACCAATAATGTTTTCCGAAGTGCAATCATTGCACCATTGCCAGTTTTCTTTTTCTTTTTTACATCCCGATGTTGAAAACAACACGACGCTAAAAAAGACAATTACAAAAATTGTCGCGATTTGATATTGTTTTTTCATGTGTTAAAATGCTTGAGTGCTTCTCTTTTGCTGAGGTTAGACATCGAATGATTTTCAACAAATTGAATGACTTGTTGAGGCTTTGTTTTGGCATATTCGCGCAAGGCCCAGCCAATAGCCTTTCTAATGAAAAACTCCTTGTGTTGGCTCAGTTGAGCGATGGTGTCAAAAAGCAGTTTTTCATCGGTATTTTGCTTGGCTTTCAATTGAAAAATGATGCAACTTCTTTGTAGCCAAATGTTTTCTGATTGTATCCATCGGTTAACCACAGGCATTTTTTGTTCTGGAAAGCGTCCAAAATAATCAGCCACCAAATGCGGTGCGATGAAATCAATGGTGTCCCACCACGATTTTTGTGTCAACAATTGTTCGTACAATTCAATCCAATCGGCTTCACATTCATTTTTGCTTTTCAACAACAGTTCCATAGCGGCATATTGCATCTCGCGACAAGGATGTTCCCAAGCAGAAAGAATAATTTCTTTAGCATTTGTACGCGATAATTTACCATATTGTGCAACAAATGAAGTAGTTAATATTTTTCGCAGGGGCGAAGAAATG
>JADYZK010000055.1 GCA_020853175.1 Bacteroidales bacterium | reverse complement strand
CCAATGATGAAGTTGGTATATTTCCAACCATAAGAACCTGTGCCCCAATTTGTTTCGTATTTTGCGGAAGCATAGCCTAAGTATCCTCCAATCCCAATCGAACCAATATCAAGGACATCATCTTTGACACCATATTCGACAGAAACAGAAATGGGTGGTGTTTTACTATCGTAGCCTCCACCTGTGTATAGACCTGAGAGAAGTCCGATACCCAAATTAACTACTTTGTCACCTTTTGCAAAGGTGCTTTCTTGTGCGTTGGTCACGCTGCCAATGAATAAGAACATCAGCATTAAACTCAATAATTTTTTCATAAAGCTGTTTTTAATGATTAGAAATTGAATTACAGCAACAAAGGTATTAATTGGAATCAGGTTTGCAATAAGAAAAAAATATTTTTTAAAAAATAATTCATTTATCTCATATCATTAAATATTAACAACTTACAATAAGAGATTTGTTGTTTAGCCGAAATTTTTACCCTATATGTTTCAATATGAGCTATTTTGTGTGAAGAAAGTACACTTTTTTCTATGGTTTTTCATCTACCAAAACAACGGTTTAAATCAATTTTTTATGGAGAATGTCTTCAACGAACGATGGACAATCCTTCGTTGGTGTAACTATTTTAAAGGCAAATGGCAGCAGCAGTGTGGAGAAAAAAAACCTTAGAAAACAATTTCTTTCCGGTCTCGCACACCTGCAAAAAATTATTGACAACAAAAAAAGACCACTTTGAAATCCATTTTTTGTGTGATGTTTGCAAGGAATACCTATTTTTATGGTTTCAAATCAACTGCATCGCGCATGAGACCATTTTTTATAACCATCGCCTTAGTTTTTAATATATTATTAATCAGCTATTTAGCTAACGGGCAACAGAAACAGGAAAGCGCTGTTGAAGATTTTACGGTAACCATCACCTTTTTTGAGCCTCCTACAACTCCTCCTTTGGTGGTAAAAACACCTTTGAAGTACAACAAAGATTTTGCGTTGATTTTGCAGATGGACGACGGTCAACCGGCCATTCATGACCAAGTGATGCCCTTTTTTAAAGGACAAAACGGAAACAGTGGATTGTTTTATACCGAAGCCAACCCACAAAACAACCAACCTTTTAAAATGGAAACCTCGCATTATTCTTTCAACGGATTGGGAGTTGATATGCACAATTATGTCCCCGGTTTTCTGCATTGGGACAACCTCATCAATTTATGGGCAGGCGAGTTTGGTATTGTCAATCATGGCCTTACAGACCCTCCAAATCCAGATGACCCAGAACTTGAAGTGAACCGCAGCAGCAGTTATACCAAACGCAAAACCCTAAGTGGCACCATTCCGGGTGGTTATGACATGAATGTTTATGTGATCCCCAACAATGCTGCTGTTCAAATTCCCATTGCCAAGCAAAAAAATCTCGCTGTTTATCATCAAGGCATTACTGCCATTGAGAATCCTGCACGCGTTGAAGATTTGCCCAGCATTCAAGGCATTGAAATTTCAAGAGCCAGCATTACAGGCAATTTTTTTCAACAAGTTCAAACCATTGCCAATCAAAGCGACTCCGACAACCATTATATCGCCACTTTTTACAATCATGGATTTAACCCTCCCGACATCAATTTTGATCAGTTTAAAAGCCAGATGAATCAAATTGCGGCTGCATACGGTCGCGATGGCGCCAATAATATTTGGTCGGCTTCCTCATCAGAAGTGTTTGAATATCTTAGGCTTAAAGAGCTCATCACCGTAAATACCGAGTTGAATGAAAACGTTTTGACCATCACCCTTTCCGGACAAAATATCCCTGAAAATTTCAGGTACTACGCTGTTACCCTAACTGTTGAAGGTACTTCAAACATCGTTAACATGGTGGTGCAAGAGCCTAACCAACTTTCCACCTATCTCTACAGCCAAAACAAAGCCCTTCTCAACCTGAAATGGAATGGCAGGGTAGTCGGCGATCCGATACTACGTGCCACCAACGCGGTGGTTGCTGCCGAAGCCCAACCCGTGGCTGCAAAAGCACTTGTGGCTATGGATTATGTATTGATGCTTCCCGACAGTGATGCCAAAGAAGCACTTCGCGACAGGCTTTGCGCCCTAAATGGAATCACGTACGAGCCGGGCTTTTGTCGCAACCTGCAATTTTTAGGTGCTGACACCACCTTGTGTTTTGGCGATACCCTTCGGCTTACAGCACCAGTGGCCGACAGCTACCAATGGAGCACCGGAGCTAATTCGCGTGCCATCACACTTATTCCTGAAGAATCTATTGCCGTTTGGGCCAAAGCCACCACCAACGGCATTGTTGTTTCCGACACCATATTTATTGGCGTATTGCCCCTGCCCAATGTGCAAGTATTTCCGGCTCAAGCCATTATTGCGCCGGGCACCGAAGTGGAGATCAGTGCAACGGGCGCAACCACCTACCTTTGGTCGCAAGGCAGCACCTCCCAAAGCATCACTGTTGCACCTCGTCAATCTACAAATTATTGGGTGGATGGAACCGATGTGAACGGCTGTAGCCAACGGGCAACATCTGAAATTGAAGTTGTTTACAACACAACAGTTGATTTTAGTTTCAATACTGTTTGCTTGGGCGACACCACATTGTTGATAGCACAAATTATAAGCGATGATTCCATTTTGGTGAAAGAGTGGGACATTACGGGCGACGGTAATTTTACCGATGGCACCGGCGACACCTTACAACTCATTATCAATCAGCCCGGTGAAAACCTTATCGGACTGAGGGTGAAAACGCTAAGTGGCGCCATACACACCCAGTACAACACAGTGGTGGTGGCTGATTTTCCACAGGCTGCCTTTTTAATTGAATCGTTTTGTGTTGGACAACCCACTGTTTTTACCGATAAATCGTTGGTTAATACCGGTGTAATTGAATCATGGGAATGGTTAGTGGGCGACGGCAATGCTTTTGGCGATCAGTCATTTACTTATCAATACGATCAGGTAGGTGTTTACGAGATGTCGCTTATTGTAATCAGTTCTTATGGATGCAGCGATACCGCCCAATCTGATGTGGTCATCAGTGCAGCTCCGGTGATTGACTTACGCTTAGAAGATGGAACCATAGTGCTTGAAGGTCAGGTGAATACAATGAACAGTGGAAGCAGCTTAACCTACAAGGTAGAACAGCCTTATGACAGCCTTTTTTGGATGGGAACCATTCCAACACCTACATTTAGGGTCATCAACTCAGGAACATTTTACGTTGATGTTTACTTGGGCGGATGCCAAGCGCGCCGACATTTCACCATTGAAGAAACGGGTGGAGGTTCCAATCCCGACATCAGCGGCATCATGAACCTGATGACCCCAAACGGCGATGGTTACAACGACCTTTGGATCATAAAAGATTTGGCAACTTTGGCTCCGGCGAAGGTAGCCGTTTATACCCGTGCAGGCGCACTCGTGTATCAAAACAATGATTATAAAAATGACTGGAACGCCTATTCAACTCAAGGCAACCCCTTGCCCGAAGGCACGTATTATTATATCATTGAGGCCAAAAACGGAAAAGTACTCAAAGGACCCTTAAGCATTCTCCGATAATGAAAATACTTCGACTTACCCTCTTTCTCCTTCTGATCGTTATGGGCCAATGTGTCACAGGGCAGCAATTTCCTATTTCGTCGCATTACCTCGTGAATCCCTACTCGTTGAACCCCGCTTTTGCAGGCTCTTTCAACCGTTCTGAACTGTTTATGAATTTCCGTAACGATTGGTCAGCTATTGAAGGCAGCCCACAAACTTTTCGCATCAACGGACATGTTCCCATTGTAAGAAATATGTATCTTGGAGGAGAAGTTTATACCGATTTTGCAGATATATTTTACCGTTTGAAAGCCGGTTTGAGCTATACCTATCGGCTGGAAGTAGGCTACGAACAATACCTCAGCTTTGGTTTGGCCGGGCAGTTTTATCAAGGTGTCATCAGGCTCGACCAAGCCAATGTTGATTTGGACGACCCTGTTTTGCGCAACCTCGACCGCTTGTTCAACTCTAGCTTCAATTCGTCGTTTGGCTTGGTTTACAACAACCGCAACTTACATGTTGCTTTTGGAATGCCGGTGATGTTCCGTACTAAAAACGCTTACAGTAAGGTAAGTACCGGCGATTTTGCCTTTGAAAGGGCGTATGATATCTATATTGTTAACCGCTACGACATTCATCAATATTGGGAAATTCAACCCAGTATCCTGTTCCGAAAAACAGTGAATCAACCTATGATTATGGATGTGTCGGCCATGTTTGTTTATAATAAACAACTTTGGATGGGCGTACTTTATCGCAACACCTCACTTTTTGGTTTTAGCCTTGGAGGCAGGGTGCTCAACGGTTTGCTACTGCATTACACCTTTGAGGCCGGTGTTGGAGGCATCCATCGTTTTGCCGGCAATTCGCACGAAATAAGCATTGCCTTTACCCGTTTGCACGACAACAGCCGAACGATGAAGAGTAGATCGGGACAACGCCAACGCATTGACATTCGCGAAAAACCAAGTGAAGAAAAACTGAAAGAAAAGAAAATCAAAGAAAAGGCTAAGAAAAAAACAAAGCAAAAACGCGTCAT
>JADYZK010000054.1 GCA_020853175.1 Bacteroidales bacterium | reverse complement strand
GTTGTAACCACCAGCCACCTGCCCGACTTTGCTTTTGGCGCCCTCGATGCCATTGACTTTAACAAAGACGGAATGGAAGACGTGGCACTCACCGGAATTGGAACAGGAAATCGTTACATATCAGGCGTTTACCTCCGTCAATCAAATGGCACCTTCGTGAGAAGCAACAACAACCTGCCCACACTTTCTGATGGTTCAATAGAATTTGGCGACTATGATAAAGATGGCGACTTTGATCTGTTGATGGCAGGAAAAGACCCTTCGGGTGGATTACACACTAAAATTCTAAAAAACGACAACGGCAAATTATTAGAAATCAAGACCAATTTGCCCGGCATTCGCTTCGGCAAAGCCCGATGGGGCGATTTCAACAATGACGGCCAACTTGATGTGATCATCACAGGCCAGTCTAACGAAGGTCTGATCACAAAAATATTCCTCCAAAAAGACGGGAATTTCAGTCCGCTGCGCCAAAGTTTTACCCCTTTGTATCATAGCGATGTGGCCGTGGCCGATTTCAACAACGATGGCTTTTTAGACTTCTTTATTGCCGGACAAACCAAAGCCGGAACGCCTTTCACAAGCTACTATTTAGGATCAAAAGGCTTGCAGTTTAATTCGGGCAACAACCGAGAGATCAGACAGTTGATGAATGCCAGCGTAGATGTTGGCGATTATAACAACGATGGCCTTGTGGATGTTGTGATGACAGGCGAAAGCCTTGAACGGCCCTATACTATCGTTCTGCAAAACCAACAAGGAAGAGGCTTTCGCGATATCATGGCCGGCTTACCCGGCGTGGCCAACGGAACAGCACGATGGGGCGATTATGACAACGATGGCGACCTCGACCTCTACATTGCCGGAGTTGACGTGTGTTTCAACCTCATTGGAAGCGTGTTTCAAAATGGGCTTAACCCTGCACAAGAAGTGGACGAAATGCAAATAGAAACCATCCCACTCGAGTTGGTCGCTGGACCCAAATACTATTTTGTGTTTTCTTCCTGCTACTGCGATCCCGAGCACACTGGAACCAAAAGCTATCACGGTTTCGTTTCAAATATCCACAAGGAAAGAAAAGATTTTGACCTCAATTATGAGTTCAATTACCGCGTCATCAATACCTATCCCGGTTGGAACAAAGCCGACAGAGGCCATCGTACTTCCAATGCCTTTACCAGTGTAAGCGATGCCGAAAATGGACGTAAAACAGTGATTGCAAGTTATGTACAAGATAACTATACCGTACATTATATCAACTGGTAATCAATCACATAGTAGCATCAGTTATCACAACTATGAGTAAATAATCACGTCATGGAGCTGTCCAACAATCCTCAACTCGACCTTGCAAGGGCATTTGTATGCAACACCAATAACCACATTTTCTTAACAGGAAAAGCAGGAACCGGAAAAACAACTTTTCTTCATCAGCTCAAAAACATCACCTACAAACGTTTTGTAGTGCTGGCACCCACAGGAGTGGCCGCCATGAACGCCGGCGGTGTGACCATACACAGTTTTTTTCAGCTTCCGTTTGGCCCACAGATACCACAGTCGTTAGAAAAAGCAAACAATCCACAAGATCAAACGCCAAGCAACACTTCGGCCCGTTTTCAGCGTTTTAACCGCACAAAAATCAACATCATACGAAGCCTCGATCTGCTTGTGATTGACGAAATCAGCATGGTACGGGCCGATTTGCTCGATGCCATTGATGCGGTTTTGCGGCGTTACAAAAACCGAAATCTGCCTTTTGGAGGGTTGCAATTGCTGATGATTGGCGATTTGCACCAACTGGCACCCATTGCTAAAGACAATGAGTGGGAACTACTGAAAAATTATTACGAATCTGTCTATTTTTTCAGCAGCAAGGCCCTGAAAGAAACCAATTATGTAAGCATTGAACTGGATCATGTATTTCGGCAATCCGACCCTCATTTTATTCGTTTGCTCAACAAAGTGAGGGACAGCGAGCCTGACCAAGAAACTATTGAAACCCTCAATCAACGCTATCTTCCCGAAGTTTTTCAATCCGATCCCGAAGGCTATATCACCCTCACTACCCACAACAACCAGGCACATTTGCTCAACAGCGAAAAATTGGATGCCCTGCCGGGAAAACCATTTCGCGCCAAAGCAGACATACGAAACGAGTTTCCTGAATACATTTATCCCACTGAGCAAGAACTCCTCCTAAAAAAAGGAGCACAAGTGATGTTCGTGAAGAACGACCCCTCGCCCATCAAACAATTTTTTAATGGTAAAATCGGAAAACTCATTGACATTGATACAGAAAACCAAGTCCTCACCATTCAATGCCCCGGCGACGACGGCCCTATTTTTACCGGAAAATTAGAATGGCAAAACAACGTTTACACCCTGAATGAAAGCACCAAAGAAATTGAAGAAAAAACCGTTGGCACTTTCACCCAATTTCCGATAAAGCTGGCGTGGGCCATCACCATACATAAAAGTCAGGGACTTACATTTGACAAAGCCATTATTGATGCCCAAGCCGCCTTTGCGCACGGTCAAGTGTATGTGGCGCTGAGCAGATGTCGCAGTTTGGAAGGCATGGTCTTTCGCTCGCGAATCCCCTCGTCGGCCATTAAAAGCAATGCAACCGTAAAAGGATTCATGCAAAAGGTAGAAGAAAATTCTCCCAGCGAGAAAAGTCTTCAGCAAGCCGTTGAAGCCTATCAGTTGCAGCTGGTGAACGAACTTTTCAATTTCAACACTTTTCGGTGGCGCTTGAAATCGCTGCTCAAAAACGCCAATGAAAACAGCCAAAGCTTGAGCAAAGAGCTGATTGACAACTACCAAAAAACCTACGAAAAGCTGGAGAAAGAACTGATCGAGGTAAGCATAAAGTTTCAGCAACAGATCAGCCATCTAACAATACAGCAACCCTTTTTAGAGAAAAATACCGCGTTGCAGGAACGAATTCAAAAAGCATCCGCATTTTTTGCTCCGCTGCATAAAAGCCTGATTTCGAAAATTGAAATGCCCATCGAAACCGACAATAAAGCCGTAAAAAAACTATTGAGCGACGCCCTGAACAACCTCTTGAATGATGAAGCAATAAAACAAGCTTGTCTTGTGTCCACCCAAAAAGGATTTGTAGTGAGCGAACTGCTTTCTGTTCGGGCAAAGGCTGCCGCCGGAAGCGAAGACAAAAAAGTGAAATCCACCTCAAAAGAAACAAGCGCCAAAGGAAAAGAAAAGAAACTTTATCAGATGCTCAAAGCCTGGCGCGATGAGGTAGCAGAAGCTGAAAATGTAGAGGTTTATGACGTGATTCAGCTCAGGACAATGCGAGAAATTGCCGAGATCATTCCCACCAACAAGAAGGAACTACTTAAAGTTCATGGGCTTGGACGCGTTAGATTGGGCCGATACGGCGATCAAATTTTAAAGGTGATTGAAACCTATCTTGATGAAAGCAACATTGAAAAAACACTCGATTACACCAATTTAGAAGATCCCGAACCAAAGGTTAAAAAAGTTGCCAGCCACCTCATCAGCTATGAAATGTTCAAAAGCGGGAAAACAATTCAAGAAATTGCCACCGAAAGGGCCTTTGCCCTCACCACCATCGAAGGACACCTTTCACACTATGTTGG
>JADYZK010000053.1 GCA_020853175.1 Bacteroidales bacterium | reverse complement strand
TGCCTTTCGATTTGGAAGGCGGCTCACTCGAAACGCTGATGCGCATCATCCGTCGCGAAGGTGGATTTACTGTCATACCGGAGCTTACAGCCAATGAGTTGTGGGAAAGTAATGCCGGAAATATTGCCCGTTTTTGGGGTGCGAAACCTTTACGTGAGGTGAGTCTTTGCTTTTCGCGAAACTACGTTAAATACAACTTGCTTCAAAGCTTCGCCGAAACCATTAAAGCATCAGTGCCTCAAGAGATGATTGACAGCAAAAGGGGTGAGTTGGTTACCTGGCGCTGATCTTAAAGTTTTAGCAAACGCAGGTGTTCCACACGGCGATCTGAATCTATCAAACTGAGAATGTAAATCCCGGATTGTAAGTCATTCGTGTTTAAGGTGATGGATTGTTTTCCTGAAAACATTTCGATGCTTTCACTGCGAATCAGCCGTCCGTTAATGTCAGTAATTTGCAGCTCGATGCTGCCATATTTGGGCATATAGAAACTTAATTTGGCTTCGAAACCCACCGGATTGGGCGAAATTTCAGCTAAAAAAGGTCGGTTGATGGATTCGCCTACACTAAGGGTTTTTTCTATTCTCAGCTGAAGGGTTACCGGCAAATGGTCGGAAAAATTGTAGAGGGCTGTGGCTATATTTTCTGGAACTATAGCATTCTGTGGGGGGCTGATCATGGTGCTGTTGAAATGCTGGCCGTCTTGTCCCACTGCTTTGTAGGATTCTTGCACATACCGCACTTTATTGGTTCCAAAACGCACCTCATCAGAGATAAGGATAAAGTCGAACCTATCGTCGAGGCCACCACCCGATTTGCAATTGGAGTTGGTATTGGTAGATTGGGTATGGATGCCGGCATAAAAAGCGTTGTTGTTCCATGCGCCCATTTGGTCTATAGGATCGAGGAAACGCATATCCGCATTGGAATAATTGAGCATGGTTTGATAGGCAGCCTCGGTTCCGGAATAAAAATTAAAGTCGCCCATAAAAAGCACGTTTTCGTGTGCAAAGCGTGTTTCGAGGAAGCGTAGGGTATTATCGGCCATCACTTTTCGTGAGCTAGCATCGCCGCTTGAGTTGCCTGCCTTCAAATGCGCTACCACACACACCACAAACGCGGTATCGCCCAAGGCAAGGTCGTTGGAGATGTAGTACAATTGAAAAACATCCACATCGCGAACAAAGTTTTGTGCCGTGAATTGGGCTTTCAGTCTGAGCTTGCGCGAATCGTAATACATCATATTCACGATGGTTGATCCGGCGGTATTGCTCGATGCTGCTCTTTTATAATAATTGACAAAGTTGATGTTCAGGTTTTCGTCCAGCATGTGCTGATGGATATTTTCATTCTGCGACATCTCGTTGACGGTAAAAATGTCGGGTTTTACATAATCGAGGATGCTACGCAAATAGGGGTCTTTCATCTCGAGGCTATTGTTGCTGTTGTTGCAAAAACCTGTTATTTCACCGTAATAAAGCAGGTTGTATTGCATCACGGTGAGGGTGTCCTGAGCTTGAAGGCCAAAGCGAACGGAAAGGAACAAAAAGGCGAATAAAAGATATTTCATCTTGAAAAAATTGGGGAGCAAAGATAGCGCATTTACAAACCGATGCCTTGCACTATCTTTGGCTCGAAACTTAACGCCTATCTTTGCTACATGACAGCCATGCAAGCTTTTGTTGAAACGATGAACCGCTGGGGAAGCGAGGGAAAACCTTTTCTTTTTGTGATGGATTTTGACTTGAAACAACCTTTTATCCAGCCGTTGGATGCGTTGAACGGGCAGGAGGTTTTGTTTTGGATGAAGGGTTTTGGAAATGCTCCAAAAAGTTGGCCTGTCCCCAATGAAAAACTTCTTTTTGATATTTCCCCGCCTGATTTTAACGCGTACAAAGCTGCCTTCGACCGAGTGATTTGGCATTTGCGCCGCGGCGATTCGTATCTTTTAAACCTGACCATGGCTGTGCCGGTGCAAACCAATCTTTCGCTGCAAGCCATTTTTTACCTGAGCCAATCGCCTTATAAGCTTTGTTTCAACAACAATTTCGTGGTTTTTTCACCTGAGCCTTTTGTCAAGATCGAAAACGGAATCATCAGCACCCATCCCATGAAGGGAACTTTAGATGCTTCATTGCCACATGCCGAAGCTTTGCTGATGAACGACCCCAAAGAGTTGGCCGAGCATTACACCATTGTTGATTTGTTGCGTAACGATTTGAATAGCGTATCCGAAAAAGTTCGTGTGGACCAATTTCGTTACCTCGACACCCTTGAAACCACCAAAGGGAAATTGTTGCAAACCAGCTCACACATTAGTGGACAACTGCCAAAGGACTATCAATCACATCTCGGCGATATTTTAAAACTCTTGTTGCCGGCGGGTTCGGTGACCGGCGCGCCCAAAAAGAAAACCGTGGAGCTGATTCGCGCAATTGAAAACTACGAAAGAGGTTTTTATACCGGCGTGTTTGGTGTTTTTGACGGACAAAAACTCGAAAGCGCGGTGATGATTCGCTTCCTCGAAAAAACCACTGATGGCTTTGTGTTTAAAGCCGGAGGAGGCATCACCATTCACAGCTCGGCTGAAAAAGAGTACGAAGAATTGCTCCGAAAGGTGTATCTGCCTTTTGAAAACATTCACGCACAATGAAACAACAACCCACCGAAGCATGTACCGATGCCTTTCCGTTTTTTGAAAGCATACGCCTTCAAGAGGGGGTTTTTCATTTGCTTCCATGGCATCAGGCACGAATGGAACGCACCATCACAGCGCATTTTGAAATGGAATCTTTTCCTCAAATGAATGATTTTCTCAACACTTTCAATCCTCCCCAAAAAGGATGCTTCAAATGCAGAATAAAATATGGACAAAGTCTTGAAGTGCCAGAGATAATTCCTTATCGTGCAAAAAGCATCCACAGTCTGCATTTGGTCAGTGCCAACGATCTGGAATACTCCTTCAAAAGCACCCACCGGCAACAGTTAGATGCGCTTTTGACCCAACGCGGTAATTGCGATGATGTGCTGATTATCAAAAACGGATACGTCACCGACACCTCCTATTGTAACATCGTTTTTTTTGACGGAAAACGCTGGATCACACCCACTCGTCCTTTGCTTGAAGGCGTGCAGCGCGGTTTTTTGATTCAAAAAGGGATCATTCACGAAGCTGAAATCAGCTCAGAAGACCTCTTTCGATTCCAATCGTTTAAACTCATCAACGCCATGTTGCCTTGGGAGTCGGCGGTTGAAGTCCCCATTCGCCCTTTCACTTTTCAGCCTTGAGGT